>JBFWSD010001215.1:0-2839 GCA_050248575.1 Gemmataceae bacterium | reverse complement strand
GAGCAGGTCGCGCACCACCTCGGCCTTGAAGCTAGCGGAAAACTTGCGTCGCATCCGTCGCGGCATGGCAGACTCCCTCGGGGCCAGTACTCATATCGTACTGGTCTCACCCAAGGGGCGCACTGCAATGGGCTGGGAAACCATTCGCGCGAACCGTTACGACATCACCGACTACGTGATTCACTTGACGCGGTTCGTTGTCGAACGTGACGACGGAACGCGGGACGTAAAGTCTGGATTCTTCCGGCTGAAGGTACGGCGTCGCGCTGCACAAAGTGGACCTGCACAACTACGGTGGGCGACACGCGATTTACGACTCGACAATGGAAGGTTTGGCTGAGGAACAGCAGTACCGCTGGGTGCGGTACAACCCGATCAAGGCGGGTTCTGCTGGATACCCGTGCGACTTCACCTTTGAACGCGAGTGGCGATGTCGTCTGGCAGACCAGCAAATGATGCCATGGGAGACCAAGCTCGACGGCATTCCCCTCTTGCTGCCTGATGACTTCCTGAGGGTGGCAAAGTCAGTGAAGCGCGATCGATTCGAGTTGCGGGAGAATCGGTTTCCAAGCTTTCGCATAATCGTCAAGCGTGACGAGGAAGTGGCGAAGCTGAGGAAGTACATTGACTGTCTGACGGTGAAGACGAAGAACGGCTATTACCCCGTTTACCTTGCCGTGCTTCGACGAACGCAGATCATCTCGCTGGAGCATGTCCAGCGCAGACTTGAACTGAACGATGAACACTACCGGCGGATCGAAGACCTGGCTGAACCGGCGAAGCGGTTAAATGTCATTCCAATCAAGAAGTTCGTTGCGGCGTAGAAGAATTAGTCGCCTCTCCTTGACGGTTGCAACAGTACTCTCCGACCAAGCAACCGCTAGCTCCAGCGGCATCAGTTGCGCAGCTTTCTGAAATGGGTGATTCGTGCGCGTGAGTGCGCTCCGGTCCGCCACACCGAAGCTTGTTGGGCCCAATAGCTTGAATCGCATCGCTAACCCGATCTGAACCCACTCGGCAGCGAGCTAGCCACTTCGACACTCTCAACCACAACCTCTCGATGGAGGTGCACATACATTGCTGGGAGACATGGCGGCCACCGTCATGCTCGGCATGCCCAGCGATCACACGAAGTCCGCCGACTGGAATGCCGGTTTCCGCCGTCACCACATCTCGGCTGATCCCGGTCAGGGTGGATCGCCCGCCGCTGGATACGCGCCGGCCATGCTACGGCTGAACGTCCTGCCGTAAGAAGACACGGGTCGACAAGATTGACTCGCAAGCCGAGGTGACGGAGCTGGTATGAATCCTCCCCAGGTGTTGATTGTCGGGGCAGGTCCCACCGGGCTGGTCCTGGCCCTGTGGCTGGCACGGAACGGCACGCCCTTCCGACTGATCGAGCGCAAGGCGGAACCTGGCGAGGGATCGCGCGCCATGGCCGTCCAGGCCCGGACGCTCGAGTTCTACCGCCAGCTCGGCATCGCCGACGAGGTGATCGCCGGCGGCTTCCGGCTCGAGCACCTGCACCTCCGCAACGAGTCCCGCGAGATCGCGGCTGTCCCGCTCGGCAATGTCGGCAAGGGGCTCAGCCCGTATCCCTTTGTCCTCAGCTTTCCGCAGGATGACCACGAGTGCCTCCTCATCCGGTCCCTCGGCGAGGCCGGCCATGCCGTCGAGTGGAACACGGAGTTGATTCGGTTCACGCAGGACGAGGAGGGCGTGCGCGCCACGCTCCGGAAGCCGGGCGGCGAAGAGACCTGGACCGGCCAGTACCTGTGCGGCTGTGACGGGGCGCACAGTGCCGTGCGGCATGGCCTGGGCATGGGCTTCCCCGGAGGCACCTACGATCAGCTCTTCTATGTCGCCGATGCCGAGGGGGACGGCGCCTGGTCGAATCATGACTTCACCGGCTATCTGGCCGAGAAGACGTTCTGCCTGGCATTCCCCGTGCGGACCGAGGGCATGTTCCGCTTCATCGGTCTGGTGCCCGAGGCGCTTCGCGATCGCGACGACCTGTGCTTCGACCATCTTCGCGCGGGAGTGGAACGAGTGACCGGCACGCGGGTGAGGGCTGTCAACTGGTTCTCCAGCTACCGCGTCCATCACCGCGTCGCGGACTGTTTCCGTCACGGACGGGTTTTTTTGGCGGGCGATGCCGCCCATGTCCACAGTCCGGCCGGCGGGCAGGGCATGAACACCGGCATCGGCGACGCTGTGAACCTTGCCTGGAAGCTCGCTGCCGTCCTCGCGGGGCAGGCGACAGCAAGCCTGCTCGATTCCTACGAGCCCGAGCGTATCCCCTTCGCCCGATCCCTGGTGTCGACCACCGACCGGATCTTCGAGGCAGTCGTGGGCCGCGGCCTGGGGGCCCGATTGATACGGACAGTGTTTGCCCCATATATCCTTCCCTTCTTGCTACGTTTCTCCGCCGTGCGCCGGGCACAGTTCCGGCTCGTCTCCCAGGTCCGCATCGCCTACCGTGAAAGCCCGCTGAGCCAGGGCTTCGCTGGCAGCATCCATGCTGGCGACCGCCTCCCCTGGGTCGAAGGCATCGACAACTACAACCCGCTGAAGTCACTCGCCTGGCAGCTCCACGTCTACGGCACGGCTTCGGCTGGCCTGCGCGAGTTCAACGCAGACCTGAAGCTCCCCCTTCACGAGTGGGCCTGGACGACAGCCGCGCGGCGAGCGGGCCTCGTACAGGACGCGATTTACCTCGTGCGTCCCGATGGCCACATCGGCTTCGCTCGCCTCGCCCAGGACGTCGGGGCACTACGTGCCTACCTGGACCAGTTCGGCGTCTGACCACCTGGCCTGATTCTGTGACACCACCCAGTTT
>JBFWSD010001214.1:0-2843 GCA_050248575.1 Gemmataceae bacterium | reverse complement strand
TCCGTTTGCTCAGGCAGATTGTCACCAATCGCCTCAACCTGGAGATGGCCGCCGTCGACGCTATTGTGGCCATCGCTTGTGAAGTGAAGCCCGACGAGGTGACGCTTGTTCCCGAGCGGCGCGAAGAACTGACCACCGAGGGGGGCCTCGACATCGTCGCCCATCAGAAGGAAGTGGGCAAGGCGATGGAAAAGCTGCACGCCTGCGGCATTGTCGTGTCGCTCTTCATCGATCCCGACGTGCGGCAGATCGAGATGGCCAAGGTGCTGGGCGCGCATGCCATCGAGATCCAGACCGCGCGCTACAGCGAGGCCACCACAGCCGCCGAGAAGCAGGAGCAGCTCACAATCCTCGAGGAGGCTTCGGCCTTCGCGCTGCAACAAGCCCTGCACCTGCACATGGGGCACGGGCTGACCTACACCAACGTGCAGCCCGTGTGCAGGATCGAGGGAGTGGAAGAGCTGAACATCGGCCACAGCATCGTCTCGCGGGCTGTGCTCGTCGGCATGGAACGCGCCGTCCGCGAAATGAAGCAAGCCATGCAAGACGCACGCGGCTAACAGTCGAATCCAGTCATCGAAAGAACCGACCCCGGAGAGGTCGCAGATTCGCTCTGTGACCTCTCCGGGGTCGATTTCTTCTTTCGATCCTCATCAATACCGGAAGATCATGTCCACCGTGAGGCGGTAGTCGAGCAGGTCGCGGGCTCCGGTGAGGGGAAACTCGTTGGCTAGACCGAACTGGACGGCTTCGCTGAACTTGTAGCGGAAACCGAAGGCCAGGCTCAGGTCGGTGTGCCCCGAGACGCCCTGCGAGCCGAGATTGTAGAGATCGCCGCCCTCGAACTGGAAGTTGGTGTTGGTGCCCGCCTGGGTGTAGTTGCGCCAGTTGACTTCGATCAACGGATAGAACTTGTTGGCGTTGAGCACGTTGTAGTCGAGGTGGAAGTTCGAGAACACGTAATCGCTGCGGAGCGAATTGGTGCCAAAGGCGTAGCCCGTGGTGTTCATGAAGTTCATGGAGCCGTAGGAGGTTCGCCAGAAGTTCTGGCCCCAGGCCAGGTAGGGCACCAGGCCCAGGTCGTCGGTGTCCTGGAAGACCTTGCGCGGGCCGGTGGCCACCTGCATCTGCAAACCGATGGCCCACAGGGAGCCCGTGCGATCGTTGCGGATGAAGGTGTACTTCGGCCCGATCCACAGTTCCGAGAAGCCGGCGCGATCGTCGAAGCCGAACGTGTCCTGGTTGGGCTGCTGAGCGATGAAGCCGAGCTTGGTCATCGAGATCGACAACCGGTCGGTGAGGGCCAAACGCCCCTGCACCCCGAACCACTCGATCGAGCCGCCACGGAAGACCCAGTTGTCCGAGGGGGCGGCCTGGTAGATGAAGATCGGCCGCAACTCCGTCAAGGCACGCGGGTCCTCGGAGAGGAACGGGCTGCTCACGGGCGAGATGAAACCATCGAAACAGTGATCGCTCTGGAACAGCCCGCGGTCCGGGCAGGTGGCACTGCACGTGAACAGGTCGCAGCAGTTGTCGTAGCAACGGCCAAAGAAACCGCCGCCCGTGTTCGGGGGCGGGGTGGTGACCACGCCGGCGTTATATTGTTCCTGGGGCGTGAGCGGAATGCCCGAAGGCATCGGCGCCAGCGTCGGGCTGCCGTATTCGGGATTCTGGGCACGTACGACTGTGGGTTGAGGCGGCGCGAGTGTCGCGGTTTGTGGGGGCGCCAGCGCGGCCCCCTCGTACGAGGTCTGCGTCAGCTTGCTGTCCTCGATCGGTGCCGCTGGCGCGGGTGCAACCGGAACCGGGCGGCCAAGTAAGGCGGGCGGGCCAAGCGTCGCGGCCGGTCGCGTCGTCGTTGCGGCAGGTGCGGACCGCCATTGTACTTCTTCGGCCTGCAAGCTGCCGATGCCGAGCCCGACAACGAGCCCCAGACTTCCTGCCCACTTGCCTCTCATGAGAAGCACTCCTTTGCTATCCGATTCGACGTTGCCGGTCGCTGCAGCTTCCGTGCGCAGGATCCATCCTTCCTAGAATCGGCCGGAGTCCAGACTCACACCCAGCCCGCCTTACTGTTAGCTTTCGATCCTGTCAAGCGCAGGCTCACAGAACTGGCAAAGCTGGCAAACCTCCGGCAACCGGCACGGGCGCGAACCCGAAAGGGTCCCGGCGGCTCAGAAAAGCTGGGGAAGCTGCCCGCTGTCGGTTCGATCCGCGTTCCCGCGGTTTGGCGGGGACTTTTCCGGATACAATCATGGTAAGACGCACTCACGCTCACCGAGATCCGCATGCGTGCCATTGACCGCAAGTTACTGCGCGACCTGTGGCAGACCCGCGGGCAGGTCACCGCAATCAGCCTGGTGATCGGCTGCGGCATCGCGATCTTCGTCCTCTCCTTGACCACGATTGCTTCGCTCGAAAACACGCTGGCCACCTACTACGAGCGCTATCGCTTTGCCGAGGTCTTCGCCGGGCTGAAGCGCGCCCCTGATTCACTGGCCCGGCAGATCGCCGCGATTCCGGGCGTGGCGCAGGTGGAGACCCGCGTCGTCGAGAATGTCACGCTCGACGTGGCCGGGCTCGCGGAACCGGCGGCCGGCATGCTCATCTCGATTCCTGAAGTTCGCCGGCCCATCCTCAACGACCTCTACCTTCGCAACGGCAGATGGCCCGAGCCGGGCCGGGCCGACGAGGTCCTGGCCAGCGAGGGCTTCACCAACGCGCACGGCTTCGGTCCCGGTGACTCTTTCGAGGCGATCATCATTGGCCGCAAGCAAAGTCTGCGCATTGTCGGCGTGGCCCTTTCTCCCGAGCACATCTACTCCATCCGCGCCGGCGATATC
>JBFWSD010001213.1:0-2855 GCA_050248575.1 Gemmataceae bacterium | reverse complement strand
CCAGCGGCTGGTGAGATCGCGCCGATGCGTGGCATAGACGGCGATCTCGCGCCAGGCAGACTCTGGCCTCGCCTTGCCGTAGACGACAAAACAAGGAGTTCCCCCCAGATAGGTTAGCCAGCGGCTCAGCATCTCGAATTCGGTCCATTGCCCGAGTTCCGTCGCACGGCTTTATCCTAAGCGCGGTGGACGGAATTGGCACGCGGACTAGAGCGCCTTGCGGGCTGGCACATCGTCAGGCGTGTGCGGAGGCTGGGGCTGCTCGGCAGCATCGCGACGGATGCGCTTGCCTCCCAAGGCCGACTCGAAAGGCAGCACCCACGGGTTGGGCCTCTCGCTGGCGTTCGGCCCCACCTTGGCGGCCTCTTGCTTCTCGCGGATCAACTGGAAATGGAAATCGCTCCACAGCTTGGCGAAGGCGGCGTGGCGCGGATTACGAAAACGAGCCTCGCGCAAGACGCGGCGGGCTTCCTCGACGCCGCCTTCCTGACGCAGCCCTTCGACCAGCTGGGCAATGATCTCGGGATTGTCCGGTTCTTGCTGGGCTGCCTGGCGGAGCTGTTGCAATCCTTCCTCAGCCTGACCCAAACGCAGCAAGAGAAGACCCAGCGTGCAGCGCGTATCGGGCTGTTCTGGGTCGAGTTCCAGGGAACGGCGGTAATGATTGGCGGCCTGCACGGGCTCGGCGCGTTCATCGCCGTCCAGTGCCTCCGCCATCATGCGCTGATACTCCGCATTGTCCGGACACTGAACAAGCAACGCCTTGAGATGTTTGCGCGCCTTGAGAAAGCGCCCCGAATGGAGCAGCATCTGGGCCAGCCGCGCCAGCGTCTCTTCGCAGGTTTCCGGAGTGAGATCGCGAAACGCGTTCAGCCGTTTGAGAATCTGGATGGCATCGTGTTCGCGACCGAGTTCTTGCAGCTGACGTCCGCGGGCGAGGAGATGATCGACGAAATTGAGCGTCGTGCTCATGGCGCTGCCTCCATGCAGGGTCATGAAATCCAAGATGTGTCAACGGTTGGGGATTCTACTGCCGAGATTCCGTTTCGAGCAAGCAGATTCCAGCTGCGGAGACCATTTTCTCCGGGTTTTTCCCGCCATCTGGCAAGAGAGGCAGACTGGGACGGCCTGGAGCCGCATCTGTTCAGCCTAGCTGTTCCGCAGCCAGCTTGCGGGCCAGTTCCAGCGCTTCCTGAAGTTTGGCGGGCTCCTTGCCGCCGGCCTGCGCCATGTTAGGTTTGCCGCCCCCCCCGCCGCCGACCACCTTGGCGACCTGGCTCATGATCTTGCCGGCGTGCAGCCCTTTCTTGACGAGATCGTCGGTGACGGCTGCATAGAGCATCACGCGTTCCTCTTCGGTGTAGGCAAGGAGGACCACGGCGCTGCCCGCTTTCTGGCGCAGGCGGTCGAGTTGCTGACGGATCTGCTCTTCCGGGCCGGCCGGGATCTCGCCGATGATGACCCTGGCGCCGCCCGCTGCCTGCGCGCCGACGAAGAGTTTGTCGACGACGCCGGCCAGGTCGCTGGCGACCCCCTTCTTGATCTGCGTCTGCAGCTTTTTCAGCTCGTCTTGCAATTGCGCCACGCGCGTGGGCAGCTCTTCCAGCTTGCAGTTGAGCCGCCCGCTCAACTGATCGACCACCGCGTTCATCATCTGCACGTGTTCGACGGCCTTCTTGCCCGTGGTGGCCGTCACGCGCCGGACCCCCTTGGCGACCCCTTCCTGGCTGATGATCTTGAAGAAGCCCGCCTCCCCGGTGTGATTCAGATGCGTGCCGCCACAGAACTCGACCGAGTCTTCTAGACTGGCCTTGCCAGGGTCGTCGACACCGACAAGCAGGACGCGCACGGGATCGGGATACTTCTCGCCGAAGACGGCCCGCACGCCGGCGATCTTCTTGGCCTCACTGAGAGGCATGGTGATCGGTTTCACGGGCAAGTCGCTGTAGATCTTCTCATTGACCAGCCGCTCGATCTCATCGATCTCGTTATCGGAGAGTGGCGCGTTGTGCGTGAAATCGAAGCGGGTTTTTTCGGCGTCGACCAGGCTGCCCTTCTGCTCGATGTGGTCGCCCAGGACCTTGCGCAGGGCCCAGTTCATGAGATGGGTGGCCGTGTGATTGCGCATGGTGTCGCGCCGGTCATCGAGGATCTGCAGGCTGGCCTGCTGCCCGACCTCGAGGCTACCCTTGGCGACAATACCGATGTGCAAGATGCCGTCGCCAAGCTTCTGCGTGTCGCCGACCGTGAAGCGTCCGGTCTTGGTTTCGATGACACCGCGATCAGCGATCTGCCCGCCCTGCTCCGCGTAGAAGCAAGTGCGGTCAAGCAGCAGCGCCACGTCATCATCGTCGGCTGACAGCTTGCCACTGGTGATCACGACGTTGTCTTTGACCCAGCCGAGAATCTTGGCCTCGCCGCCATGCTGCGAGAATGCGTTGTACTTTGGCGAGTCGTCCGTCTTGGGCAACTCTCCTTGAACAGCCGTGATAACCAGCTTCTTGCGTGATTGCCGGGCCCGGTCCTTGGCCTCCTGCATCAGCTTCTCGTAGCCAGCGCGGTCTACGGTCAGCCCGGTCTCGGCGGCCATTTGTTCGGTAATGTCGATATAGACGCCGTACGTGTCGTGCAGTTTGAAAGCATCTTCGCCAGAGATTCGCTTCTTCTTTGCCCGTTCGGCGGCCTCCTGGAATAGCTTGATGCCCCGGTCGAGAGTCTTGATGAAGCTCTCTTCCTCATCACGAACCAGGTCCACCACGCTGATTGGATTGCGTTTCAATTCAGGGAAAGCGTGCCCCATCACTTCGACGACTGCGGGCACCAGGTCGCACAGGAACGGTTTCTTGGTATCGAAG
>JBFWSD010001212.1:0-2857 GCA_050248575.1 Gemmataceae bacterium | reverse complement strand
GTTCGACCTGGTGCTGCTGTATGTGGTCGGCCTGCTGGGCGTGATGCTGCGCCGCTTTGACTTCCCTGCCGCGCCGGTCATCGTCGGCATGATCCTGGGCCCGCTGGCCGAGGCGCAGATGCGCAATGCGCTGTCCATCGGTGAGGGGCACTGGAGCGTGTTCGTCCAGCGGCCGATGTCGCTGACGCTGCTGATCGTTGTTGTCGCGGTGCTGGTGCTGCCCAGGGTGTTGAAGCGGATGCGGCCTGCTGGCTGATTTTTAGGCTGGCGCCACTCGTCGCCTGGTTGGCTGCCCGCCGGGTTGGGTGGCTTGGTTGGATCGGCCCAATGGGCGCAGATTGGTGGGCGTGGGCGCGACGGTCGCGCTACACTGGTCCGATGGCTCCGGCGCAACCTTCGCACGATCAGGTTTCTGAACTCGCCAAGCTCGGGCGCGCATTGGCGCCTGAGGATCTTGAGCGCCTGGTGGACCTGCTGCTGGAGTCCCTTCACGAGCCGGCGGCCAGCACACTCGACGCGACTTGGGAGGCCGAGATTCAACGTCGGCTTGCCGAGTATGACCGCGGCGATGTTCACGCCATCGATGCCGAAGAAGTCTTTGCCAAGGCGCGACACCTGGCTCAGTGATCAAGGTCAGGTTTCTTCCTTCCGCGGAAATCGAATTCCTGCGTGAAGTGGTGTACTACTCGCAGACCCGTTCGGGCGCGGGTCCGCGCTTTCAGGCGGCAGTGCAGGCGGCCGTGTCCCTTGCCGCCAATCACCCGTTGGGCGGCGCACCTTTGATCAACGGAACGCGCAGCATCCTGGTCAGAGGCTTCCCGTTCAGCGTTGTTTATCGTGCATCTGCCCAAGAGATCCTGATCGTCGCGGTCGCGCCTCATCGCAAGCGTCCCTACTATTGGGCGTCGCGGACCGAGTGACGATTCAAGCTGTCGCTTGACCTCAATAGGGCAGCCGCGCCTGTAGGCCGCGTGGGCTGGCGCCGCTCGGCGCCTGGTTGGCTGCCCGCCGGGTGTCCACTGCCCGGCCGCTGCGCACGTCGCGCAGAACATCGGTTGGCGTGCCTGCGGGCCTGCGTCACCGGCATGGCTACACACCCAGTCTTGTACTCAGCGCGAATGGCTCCGCCGCCGGTCAGCGGCGCACCCGTCGGGCTTTGGGGCTTGGTTGGCAGGGATACAGGCATTGCCTTGTGGCCTGGGCTTGAGGTCCGGGACTTCACTCGACTGCCTTTTCGCTCTTCCTGCGTTGGCGGTGCGGGGCTATAGTGGCCGCTCGGTGCCAGTCGGTTTTGTCATTTCAATATCTCTGGTGTTATCCGACTGAGAGGCGGTCAAGGTGTTGATTCACAAAGACTTCCTGGTAGTCGGTTTTCACTGGATACCCGACTGGTGGCCGAGTTTTCCCGCAGTTTGCGGGATACATCAGAGTTAGGCGTCATAGGGAGAGAGGAGCAACATGCCAGAGCAAGGTCACATTCGCGTCCACGGGCACGGCGAGGTTGAGGTCGAATTGGTCGTCGCTTACCTCAACGACTTGAGTCACGCCTACAACTCCATCCTGGTGTTCGACTCCGCGATGGATGGCCTCGGCAGGGCCTATCGCGAGTTCGACTATCCGTTCTATCTCGGTAGCCTTGCATTTCAGTTTCCGCGGCGCGGGATTCGTCCAACCAAAGACTGGCCGCCAACGCCTGTCGAAATTGCTTCGCTCGTACCGCATTCGGAGCAGCTTGTCCTGGCCGGTGTCCGACTTCAGTCGCCAGGTTTCTGGGACTTCGTTGGGAAGCTGAACCCGCTCGAAGTCATCAGGCAGTACCTCAACGATCGGCATGAACGGCGTAAGGATCGCGAGTACCGAGAGTCTGCTGAAGCACGCAAGCTGAAGCTTGAAAACCTGAAACTGGAGAACGAGGTCATTGCCAGTCGCATCCAACTGGCCAAGGAACTTGGTGCGACGGAACGCGACCTCGCGCCACTGCTGAATGAACTCGTCTTCCGTCCACTTGGAGGCCTGGATCGTCACCAAGACAAGGGCGTCATCGAGAATGTCGAAGTCCCTCGTCTCCCAGGCCAAGGGTAGTACGCGGCGATGACGCCGAACCCCTCCATCGAGCGGACATGCTCCGGCGGGCTTCGCCCACCTGCGCATGCCGCTCATGTCGAACGTTAGAAATCATGAGCAGCAAACACGAAGATCAGCTGGCATTGGCACATCTCGCTCTCATCGATATGGAACGAGCGCAGAAGTCGATCGAACTCTCCCAGAGTGCGAACGACCCATATTTGCAGGCGGCACTATTTCGCGACGCCGTCATCAGCTACGCGAAGCCTTTTCTGAGTAATCGTTACAGCGACAACTCGAAAGGATTGCGCATCTCCGATAATCATGTCCCGCAGGAGTTCAGGGGTGCGCACGATGAGATCTTGGCGCTCCGCGATCAGCTGATAGCTCATACCGACATGACCGTACAGAAGCCGAAGATTGATAAATACACGGGAGACAACGGTCCGACTTATTCGATGAGCGTTACCGGATACGAGACCATTCACAAAGATCATCTCGTGGAACCTCTGTTGAAGCTTGGTAGCGCCGTTCATCGGAGCCTCATGAGCGGCCGTGCTCAGCAGACGAAGAATGATTTCTAACAACGCCATCAACACGGACGGCGAACTCGCGCGCGCCTTTGGCGCGCACAAGTTCGCCGCCGGTTATGGCGGGCGTTAAGCCATGTCCCAGCGCTGTGAGTCCAGACCTCGATTCGCTGCTGCGGACTCTTGAACCCGCCACCCCGGACAACGAAGGCCTACGCCTTCGGTTTGGGCTCATCTGCGTGACGCGCGTCGCGCCGCTCATG
>JBFWSD010001211.1:0-2858 GCA_050248575.1 Gemmataceae bacterium | reverse complement strand
GCCGCTTCATCCCAGCCCATGTGTTCGAGCATGAGGGCGCCTGACAGGAGGACGGCGCCAGGGTTGGCCTGGTTCTTGCCCGTATACTTGGGGGCCGTGCCGTGGGTGGCCTCGAACATGGCCGCCTTGTCGCCGATGTTGGCGCCGGCCGCCAGGCCGATGCCGCCGGTGAGGGCCGCGGCCGCATCCGACAGGTAGTCGCCGTTCAGGTTGGGCGTGGCAATCACGCTGTATTCGTCGGGCCGCAACTGGATCTGCTGGAACATGCTGTCGGCGATGCGGTCCTTGATGATGACCTTGCCCTTGGCGTCGACGCCCTTCCAGGTATCTTCCTCGGCCACCGTTTCCTTGGCGAACTCGGCCTTGGCCAGCTCGTAGCCCCAATCCTTGAAGGCGCCTTCGGTGAACTTCATGATGTTGCCCTTGTGCATGAGCGTCACGCTGGGCAGCTTCTTGTCGATGGCGTAGCGGATGGCCATGCGCACCAGACGCTTGGTCCCCTCCGGGCTGATCGGCTTGATGCCGATGCCGGACGACATGAGGATGTTGTAGCCCATCTCCTTGTTGAGGAACTCGATCACTCGCCTGGCGCGATCGGTGCCCCCCTTGAACTCGATGCCGCAGTACACGTCTTCGGTGTTCTCGCGGAAGATGACCAAGTTGACCTTGTCGGCCCGCTTGTTGGGGGCTTCGACGCCCTTGTAGTAGCGTACGGGCCGCACGCAGGCATAGAGATCGAAGCGGAAGCGCAGATAGACGTTGATGCTGCGGAAACCGCCGCCGATCGGCGTGGTGAGCGGGCCCTTCAGCCCGAGGCTGTAATACTCGAAGGCGTTGAGCGTGTCGTCGGGCAGATAAAGGGCGCGCTGTTCGTCTTCGCTGAGCTTGGCGACTTCTTCGTCCTTCACCTCGGGGCGGTACATGGCCCGGGCCACGTCGCCGGCATGGATGTCGAACCAGTGGATCTTGCGCTTGCCCTTGTAGGCCTTGTCCACGGCCGCGTCGAGCACCTTGACGGCACAGGTGGTGATGCCAGGCACGTCCTTGATGTCTTGCCCGATGCCGTCGCCGCGCATGAGGCAGACGATGGGATCGTCGGGGATGTTCCACTTGCCCTTGGCGTCGACGGTGACGCGCGTGCCGCTCTTGGGTGCCGTGAGCTTCTGGTACTTGGGTTCCGCCATTGCTCGCCTACGTCCTTTCTGATTCTTCAGGAAATCGCGGAAGGTGCCGATGAAAGAGTAGATTGCACCAGACGGGAAGGGGAAAGTCAATCAGGCGGCAGACTTGAACGTGCTACTGATTCTGGCGTAGCCAGCCAATCCAGGCGTTGGAGTCGAGGAGAAACGCCATCAGAATGCATCTCGCTCTTCGAGTTTGGCTTGTTCGGGGCGTTCAAACTCTCCTTGCCAGCTGCCGGCCATGGAATCGCAGGCCGCCCACTCGTCGTGAGCCAGCGGCTGGATGGCTGGGATGGATTCGACGGTGACCTGGACTTCTCGCTCGGCCTCGTCGATGCCCAGCGGCAAGACACCGTCTGAATTGACCTTGGACCTTACCACTACTCGTTCCACGGAAGCCTGCGTGCCCAAGATCATGTTACCGCACAGCCGCGGACACCGGAGTGAATTTGCCGCGCTATTCACTCGGGATTCCGCATGACCCGGGCCAGATGGATCGTCCCGGACATGTCCAGGGCGATGCCGACGTAGCGCTGCTTTACGGGCAACAGGCCGCATGTATCGTAATACAGCATGGTGATGCCGGCGTTGTCGATCTGGATTTTTTGCAGCCGGAGTTGCTCGGCCACGCCCTTGCCCTCCTTCTTCAGGGCCTTGCTGACGACCAGCGCCGCCCGCTTGCGGTAGGCGGAATCATCCTGGCGCAGTTTTTCGAAATGCTGCCGTGCTGCGGACAGAAACGCCTTGAGCTCGCTGGCACTCGTCTCGTCGGCGTTGTTGACGACCAGCACGAACTCGACCGCCGGGTCAGGAGGGAACTTTACCGTGCCGCAGTAGGTCTCGCTGTCTTCATCCCATTCGAGCTTGCCGAAGACCTTATCCGTCAACGTGGCTTTCATCGTGCCAACCTCTGGTGGAGCTGGCTACTCGGGGCAGGCCAGCCCGGGCTGGAAACCGCCGGCGGTGACCCGTTCGAGATCGGCCAGGGCCAGGACGTAATTGTAGAGAGCTTCGTTGTAGCGGGCTTGCGATCGCGCGGCCACGCCGCTGTGCGTGACCAGGAATTCGACGGCGTTCTGGGCGTTGTCGGCCAGGTTGGTGGTGATGCGCTTGGCCAGGCGGCGGCCCACGTCGGCGGCCTCCGCGCGGATGACCAGTTCCTTGGCGGTCTCCTCCCAGCGCAGATAGGCATTGATGGCGTCGAGGCGGATGAGGTTGCGCGTCTTGACGGCGACGGCATCGGCGCGGCCACTGAGAGCTTCGGCCCAGGCCACGCGCTGGCGGCGCAGGCCGAACATGGTCACCGGCATTTCCAGGGCGACGGCCCCCGGGCGGTAATCGCCATTGTGTTCGCCCAGGGGCACTTCCTGGGCGTGAATGTCGGAGCTCGAAGCGCCGGTCCGCTTGGCCGAGGGGAAGAACATGCGTGCCTGGGCTTCGACCTCGAGCCCGAAGGCCTCGGCGGCCGCGAGGGCCTCGAGCATCTCGCCATGCTGCCCGAGGGCCAGCTCGACGATCTGTTCCTGGCACAGTTCGAATTTCGGCCTGGGCAGCCCGTGTTCCTTGACGGTGAAGCAGAAATCGTCGTCGACGCCCATGGCCTCGCGCAGGGCCGCCATGGCCAGCCGCATGCCCTTGTCGGCCTGCAACTCGCGGCTGCGGGCCTCGGCCAGGTAG
>JBFWSD010001210.1:0-2861 GCA_050248575.1 Gemmataceae bacterium | reverse complement strand
ATGGTGATCTCGTGGAAGGTGTGTGAGGCAAAGATCTCGTCCCAGCCCTTCGTCTTGGGCGTGGCGAGTATGGGCAGAAACGAGCGGCCCTGAAACTGGTTCTTGCCCAGGCCGCCGGCGAAGTCAAGGATGGTCGGCGTGATGTCGACCCAGCTCACCATGGCGTCGGTGACCACGCCGCGCTTCTTCTCATACGGATTACGGACGATGCAGGGCGACCTCAGTCCGGGGTCGTAGGTGGTGGTCTTGGCCCCTTGCATGGCGATGCCGTGATCGGAGATATAGACGATCAGCGTATCGTCGTAGTGCCCGGCGTCTTTGAGAATCTGCAGCAGGCGGCCCAGTCCCTGGTCGACGCGCGACACCGATTGATAATACTGGGCCAGCTCGGCACGGCACGCCGGCGTGTCGGGCAGAAACGGCGGCACGATCACTTCCTTCGGATCGTATACCACTTCCTTCACGCCGGGATAGCCCCCCGGCTTGTTGCCGAAGCGGTCGGGCTTGTAAGGGGAGTCGTCAACCGTGCCGCCGCCGCGATGCGGATCGCTGGTGCAGAAGTACAGGAAGAAGGGCTTGTCGCTCTTTTGATTGATGAACTCCTTGCAGTTATCGGCCATGGCCACCGGATTGCGATGGCCGGCAGCGGACTTGAGTTCGGTGTCGAACTGGTAAACTTTCTCGGGGGCCACGTGGTACTTTCCAATGCGGGCCGTGCGATAGCCCGCTTGCCCCATCAGCACGGGCAACGACTTCACGTTGTCGTAGCTGGCGAAGTGATGATAGCTGTGCTGGTGACCGTAGTGAGCGTTGGCGTGGTTGTAGAGCCCGGTGAGGATCACGGAACGGCTGGCACTGCAACTTGCCGTGGCGCAATAGGCGTATTTGAAGAGCGTGCCGTCGGCGGCGAGTCGATCCATGTTCGGGGTCTGGATGACCTTGTTGCCGTAGCAGCCCGCGTCCTGGCCCTGGTCGTCGGTGACAATCAAGATCACGTTCCTCGGGGCCGCGGGCAAGGCTGCGCTCACGAAGAACAGCAAACAAAGAGCAAGCAGGCAGCGTTTCATCTAGTCCTCCCGGAAACAGAGTGAGAAGTCTCATGGTGACGTTCAACGGTTAGCGCGACGCACCAGCAACTTTCGCGTTGCCCACGGTCGCCAACCCTCGCTGGCACGCCGGGCTAACGGACGGCCCGCACGAGTGATAAGATGACACAAGACCCGCGGGCAGGAAAGAGCCGAATTGAGATTAAGAACTCTGAAGTGCGCTTGAGATTGAGAATCCTGAAATGGAATTGAACGGAGCGAAATCATGGCGGACACGCTGGCCGATCTGGAGACGAAGAGCCGACTGCATTACTACTTGCTGGCAGCCGTGCTGTTGTTGCCCTTGATGGTGGTGGTGGCCGCCTGGGCCGTCCCCAGCGACATCGAACGCATGTATCGTGTCACCTGGACCTTCGGGGCCGTCATCCTCGGTTTCCTGTCGCTGATGATCTGGATGTTCTTATTCGCGCGGCAAGTCTGGTGGGTGGCCGTGGTCGCCTTCGTGGTGCTGGGTGGTTTCGCCTGGGCCACGGCCCGTGTGCGCTTCGATGGCGACATGGTGCCCTACTCGGTCGACTTCAGCTGGTGGCCCGGCCCTGAAGAAGTGAAGGGGGAGGCAGTCGCCCACCATGAAGTGGAAGACAACGACTTCCCCGGCTTCCGGGGCAAGTACCGCGACGGCGTGGTGCACGGGCCCAGACTGGCGCGCGACTGGAAAGAGAACCCGCCCACACTGATCTGGCGGGCGCCGCTCGGTGCCGGTCACGGGGCTTTTGCCATCGTGGGCAACAACGCCGTCACGCTCGAGCAAGTCGACACCAACGAGGCCGTCGTCTGCTACGACATAGCCAATCGCTCGGTGCGCTGGCGCGACGAGTATCCCGCCTTCTTCAACGAACCGCAGGGCGGCCCGGGCCCGCGCGGCACGCCCACGATCGCCGACGGCAAGGTCTATTCGTACGGGGCCACCGGCATTCTCCGCTGCGTCGATCTCGAAACGGGCAAGCTCGACTGGTCGGTCAACTCCCTCGAAGGCAACAAGCCGATCCAGTGGGGCATGTCTGGCTCGCCTCTCGTGGTCGACAACCTGGTCGTGGTCAATCCTGGCGTGCAGCTCGGCGGCCCGGGCGCGATGATCGCCTACGACCGCAAGACCGGCAAGCAGGTGTGGGCGTCGGGCAAGGAGCAAGCGGGCTACAGCTCGCCGCAGCTGGCCACGCTCGCGGGCGTCAAGCAAGTCCTGATCTTCGATGCCGCCGGCCTCAGCTCCTACGACCTGGAAAAGGGAACGAAACTGTGGCAGCATCCGTGGGTCACCAACTACGGCATCAACGTGGCCCAGCCGGTCGTGCTCGAGGGAGAACGCGTCTTCATCTCCTCCGGCTACGGCGTCGGCTGTGCCATGTTGAAGATCAGCCACGCCGACGATCAGTGGACCGTGAAGGAGGAATGGAAGGAGCGGACGCTGCGCTGCAAGTTCACCAGCCCGGTCTTCCGCGCGGGCTACCTCTACGGCCTCGACGATGGCCGGCTCGTCTGCATCGACCCAAAGGACGGCAAGCGCGCCTGGCGCGGCGATCGTTATGGCCACGGGCAAATCCTGCTCGCCGACGACCTCATCCTCATCCAGGAAGAATTCGGCGACATTGCCCTGGTGGAGGCCAATCCCGAAGCATTCAAGCAGCTGGCCAGGTTCACGGTGTTTCCGCGAACGCGGACGTGGAACACGCCGGCCCTGGCAGGCGGGATCGCTTTTTTGCGCAATGATCGCGAGCTGGCCTGGTTCGATCTGCGGGCCAGATGAAAAACGCTGTC
>JBFWSD010001209.1:0-2862 GCA_050248575.1 Gemmataceae bacterium | reverse complement strand
ATTCGCCACCACTTATTCTCTGCGCTAGTCCCGTGGCAGTGAAGGATTATAGCTGGAAGTTCCGGGCAGAAATAGAGAGGTTTGGCCCGCCGGCACGGAAGATTCGCACCAACGCCCGCTCTCGGAAGGCCCATTGGCTGCCGTTCCGTCACTCCCCGATCACCTTCACCAGCACCCGCTTGTTGCGCTTGCCGTCGAACTCGCCGTAGAAGATCTGCTCCCACGGGCCGAAGTCGAGTTTGCCCTTGGTGATGGCCACGACCACTTCGCGGCCCATGATCTGGCGTTTCAGGTGGGCGTCGGCGTTGTCTTCGCCGGTGCGATTGTGTGCGTAGCGCTGAGGAGAGGCGTCGAACGGGGCCAGGCCCTCCAGCCATTTCTTGTAGTCTTCATGCAACCCCGATTCATCATCGTTGATGAACACAGAGGCCGTAATGTGCATTGCATTGCAGAGGACCAGGCCCTCCTGCACGTCGCTCATGCGGACGATTTCCTCGACCTGGGGAGTGATGTTCACGAAGTCCATGCGGGCGGGCAAGTTGAACGTCAGATACTCGGTGGTGGATTTCATGAGAGAGTCTCTCGATGGTGAAATGCGCCGGGGCAACCCGTCACGTCGCGGGCACGAATTCCTCGAAGACATACAGGTTGCCGCGCCAGTCGGCAAATACCGCTTCGATGATGGCGCGGACCTTCTTCCAGGACAGCCCGCCCAGCCCGGCGCCGATGCGCGGCATGGCGATGGAGCGAATGCGCTTCTTCCTGGCCAGTTCCCTCATGGTGCGGAGAGATTGCTCGATTGCCTCGTAGGTGGCGCGGCCATGCCAATAATGTTCTTGCGTGCCCAGGTTGAAGACGGCGGGCTGCCCGTGCTCTTTCCAGAAGAAGGCGTCGCCGAGGTTGAACTCGCGCGGCCTTGCCTTGCAACGGCGGCGGTACTCTTCAAACATTTCAGGGTAGCGGGCCTTGAACCCTTTGGCGATGCCGGCCCCCATCGAGCCCTGGCAGTTGCAGCCCTGGGCATAAGCCTGCACGTCCAGGTCATTCACGAACAGATCGCCGGCCAGGAAGTGGATGGGCATCTTACTCAACCCAGCAACAGATACAGCAAGGCAACCAGCCCCATCACGGCCGACGCCCAGGGCAGCCAGCCGTCCATGCCTTCCATCAGCTTCTGCCGCAGCGTTTCGGAGATGACCAGCGGGATGGACCCGGCGGGCACGAGGTTGAAGATCTCGCCCACGCCGGGATCGTGGCCGTTGCGGCGCGGCGCGCTGACGATGTCGGCCCAGAGGATCTCGGGGGGAATCTCGGCCATCTCGATGCGCGTGACCGCTTTCTGATACTCTTCGCGCCACACGGCCGAATCGGTGTCGTCGGCGGGCTGGGCCGGTTCGCTGCCCGACCATTGCTCCAGTTCCTTGCCGAGCTCGAGGGCATTTTGAAAGCGCTGATCGGCTTTCTTCGCCATCATCTTGTGGACGATCCTGGCGAAGCCTTCGGGGATGGCGGGATTGAGCTTGGTGACCGGAGTGGGCTCTTCACCCAGATGGCGCATGATCTTTTGCAGGGCATTGCCGCCCGGGAACGGGGGCCGCCCGCACAGCACATAGTAGAGCGAACAGCCCAGCGAATAAATGTCGGCGCGGGCATCGACGTTGAGGGAATCTTCCGCCTGTTCGGGGGCCAGATAGTCCATGGTGCCGACCACGTAGCCCTTGCCCCCCACCACGGTGCGGTCGGCCGAGATCTCGCCCTGGATGATGGCCAGGCCGACGTCGAGCACCTTGGCGTGATCGGTGGGGGTGATCAGGATGTTGCTCGGCTTGAGGTCGCGATGCACCAGCCCCATGCTATGAGCGTGAGAGATGCCCTGGGCCACCTCGGCGAAAAGACGGGCAGCACGCGGCACCGGCATCGGTCCGCCGGTGCTGACCACCTTGTAGAGACTCTGCCCGGGGATGAATTCCATGGCGATGTAGTAGACGCCCTGACACTCGCCCGCCTCGTAGGCCTTGGCCAGGTTGGGATGATCGAGCATCTTGCTGATGTTCATCTCGCGGCGGAAGCGGGCCAGCATGTTCTCTTCCTGCTTGGCCCGCTTGGGAGGCAGGACCTTGAGAGCGACCAGCTCCTTGCTGCGGGCATCGCGTGCCAGGTAGACATTGCCCATGCCCCCCTTGCCCAGGGGCGAGAGCACCTGGAAGGGGCCAAGCACCAGCCCGATGGCAGCCCCCTGCATGAGCTTGGCCGCCTGGAAGCGGGTCAACTTGCCGATCTTGATCAGATAGCTGGCGAGTGCCTGGGTATTGTCTCGATCGGTGAGTGCCAGCGTACCGCGCGCGTCCTCGAGCTGCTTCTGATCCAGCAACCCGCTACGTAGCGCGTTCCTGAGGAAGCTGTCGATGGGCTGCTTGGCCCCCTGCGGCAGCGCCGGTTTTGGCATGGAATGATTCTTCGGTCCTGAAAGGGCGGTCTACCCACCGGCCGATTGTAAACCAGCCCGGCGGGCAATTCATTTGGATTCTGGAGCAGATTTTGGATCAGGGATCACTCAGCTTCAGGATCGCGGCTACTCTCGAGCTCTTCATAGAACTCCACCGATTCGTCCGGCGTGCTGGCAGCCGGGCCCTCCGGGCGCGGGCTGCGCCGCCGCCCGGAAGATCGACGTCGCCGCGGTTTCATGCGCGCCGGCGGCGGTTCGGCCGACATCTCCGAGCCGAACCGCTTCACCACGTACGTGCCGCTCCGCTTGTCGGTCTCGATCTCGATCATCCCTTCCTTCTGGGCATCCTCGAGCAGTTCGCTGAAGGTGCGATAGCCGTGATAGCTCTCGTTGAAGGAGGGCTTCTTCCGCTTCAT
>JBFWSD010001208.1:0-2866 GCA_050248575.1 Gemmataceae bacterium | reverse complement strand
CCCACCCAGCACTTCGCGGATCCTGCGGGCCACGATCTTGTCCTCGCCCGGTTCCAGCATCCACACGGCCACTTCCAGCGCCTCTTTCGAGCCGGGCCGCACCTCGATGGCCGGCTCGCCGTCGCGAAGTTTCTGGCCCGCCTCGATGGGCGTCAGCTTCCGCTTTGCCGCGTCCCAGGTGATGCGCAGGTGGGGCACGTGATTGGCGATGGGGGGTACGAACATCTCGGTCTTCACGCCGTCCAGCGGCTTGACCGCGTCAGCGATGACGGCCACGCGGCGTTCCCATTCGCGCCACATGGCCGTTGGGTCTTGGTTCAGGAACCAATCGACGGCGGCCCACATGCCGACCAGCTCTTCCTTGCCCACCTTGTTAGTGCGACAGACGCTGTCGGAATGCGGGTTGTTGTTGAGGGCCGCTGACTCGATCAGATCCTTCCGGCCCAGCAGTAGCCCGGCGCTTTGCGGGCCGCGCAGCCCTTTGCCGCCCGAGAAGCAAACCAGATCGAAGCCCATCTTCAGGAAGCGCGTCAAGTTTTCCACCGGG
Source organism: Gemmataceae bacterium (assembly GCA_050248575.1). GTDB lineage: Bacteria > Planctomycetota > Planctomycetia > Gemmatales > Gemmataceae > JBFWSD01. Next base: position 2,319 of record JBFWSD010001208.1, on the reverse strand, counting down.
GGCACGTCGGCCGCCGCATCGTTGAAGGTGGGCACGCCCAGCTTCTTGCCCAGCCGGGCAAACTCTTCCGCATGGATCTTGCCCACCGGATCTTCATGGTTCAGGAAGAACATCATGGCGGTCTTGTCAGTGACGGCCCGCTTGACGTCTTCCTCCGTCTCCACATCGACGAACTTCACGCCCACGTTACGCAGGGCGTGATCGAAGTCGAAGTGGTGTGACTTCTGGATGATGACCTCGTTCTTCATGCCGGCGGTATCGGGGATGCGGCGGATCTTGTCGCGGTCGCTGCCCGTGACGCAGGCCGCGGTGCCCAGCGTGAGGGCCGAAGCGGCCCCGGCCGTGACAAGGGCCGCCTCGCAGCCGATCCGCGCGGCAATCTTCTTGCCCACGGCTTCTTGCAGCTCGCCGAGATGCACGAACTGGCTGGCCGCGGACCGGATGGCCTCCACAACCTCGGCCGGCATGAGCGAACCGGTCAGCGAAGTATAAGTGCCGGCCGCATTGATGAGCGGCCTGACGCCCAGCTCGCGATAAACGTCGCGGCGCTGCCCGTCGGCCGCCTGCCCGGGGGCTGCAAACCAGCTCATCACTCCTCCCACGCCGGGCAAGGTGGCCAGCGTTTGCAAGAAACCGCGGCGATCAGGTGCCATGGTGATTCCTCCAGTTACAAATATCGGGCGGCAGGTTGTTGCACGTCCAGCCCGCCACGATGCGGATAAGGGACGTAGTTCTCAGGAGGCGCCGGCAAGCGGTCGATGCAATTCTGCGAACAGGCGTTTACCAGCAAGGGCAACACATCGGTCGCCACGCGCAAGGAAATCCACACGCGATGCTCGCCCACGTCGTGAAACGGCCTATCGCAGACACTGCACTTGCGGACAGCGCCTGCCGGTACGGACTTTCTTGGCTCCAGTACTGGGAACGGGGGCCGATACTTGAAGTTGCCGTAAAGGGCACGGGTGCTGAGCCGACTGTGCTTCAGGTTCTTGCAACGGGTGATTTCATAGGGCAGCCAGTGGAGGAAATAGGATGTATAGGGATCGAAACTCTCCAGGCTGTCCATTTCGCCAATCTCAGGCGGGATTCGCATCAACTCGCTGCCATAGAGCCCAAGGTGATTCACTGCTTTCAACTTGGCAATACTGGGTGGAAGCGTGATCACTCCTTCCCAGGGACGCTCTTCATACAGATTCTCCGATTCACTCATGAAAGGCACCAATTCCGGGCGCCCGTCTGCGCTAGCGTCTTCGATCAGTCGAAGTAGCCGTTTCCAGTTCGGGCATTCGGTATCTTGAGCCTCGCGATGCAAGCGCATCTCCGAGAATGGGCCGTATTCCTCACTTCCTGATTCCAGCGGGCAGGGGCATGCAGTATACGGTTGCCTCCAGGAAGAAGCGGGGTCAACGATCGCCACCCAGGCGGCATCGCACTGCTTGCGCAGCTTGCTGAGCCGCTCCTCGGCGGCGGGCCGTTGCACGTCGTCAGGATCGATGTTCCGCAAGAGACAAACCAGCCTGATGAACTCGGCACGGCGGTCACCCTGTTCTTCGAGCCAGTCGGCGTAGACCAGAAGGACGTGGTCCTCCCGGTCTGCCTCGATGGCGCGCAGAAACTGGGCTTCGTCGTTGAGCATGGGCCGCACCGGCTACAGTTCGCGGATGGTGATGTTCTTCAGCTCCAGGGGTAGGGCGTGATCCTGGAAGCCGATGAAGCCGGTGTCGGGGCGGCCCTTCAGTTTCGGGTTGTCGAGGTCGACTTCGTTGACCACCACGTCGTTGAGCTTGACGGTAAGCTTGCGGCCCTTGCAAGTGATCTGGAAGTGGTTCCATTCGCCCGCCGGCTTGCTCGGGTTTTTGGTAGGCGGGATGCCCGGGATGATGCCGCCCGAATCGTGATCGGAAAGCTTCTTCTCGTCCTTGCCGTGCGAGGCGTAGATCTGCACTTCGATCCCCTTGGCCACCGGGTTGTTCTTGTCGCCCACATGGAAGTAGAAGCCGCTGTTGCCCCCCTTCTGCACCTTGTAGTCGAACTCGATCTCGAAGTCCTTGTATTCCTTCTTGGACCAGAGGTAGGCGTCGAAGCGGGCCCAGCCCTTCTCGCCAGGCCGCGGCGACAGGTTGACCACTCCTTCCTTGTCGATCTTCCAGTTGCCCTTGGTGTGCCAGTGCTGGTCGAGATCGTTCTTGGGCAACAGATCGATCTTGCCCTTGTCCTCGGCGCGGGCGGACAGAACGAGCAAGCAGGCAATCAGCACGAACAGCGAACGTCGCGGCATGATGTTTCTCCATGTTGGGGGTAGTGGGTTTGGTAGGATGG
>JBFWSD010001207.1:0-2867 GCA_050248575.1 Gemmataceae bacterium | reverse complement strand
GTGAAAACGTTCTGCGCCTTCGGGACAAAGGGCTGCAACTGGACTCGATAGCGCAGCCACCAGGCATGGCGGTCGGTGTGCCACAGCTCGCGCATCTTCTCGAGCGAAGTAGTGGCCACCACCGGATGCAAGGGAAACTCGTGGACGTAAGCCAGGTCGATCCGGGCCGGTTCGCTCGGAATGATGGTCGGCTCGGCGGGCCGCACGCCCGTGGTCTCCCGAATGATGGTGACGCATTGGCCTGCAGCCTCATCTTGCCAGACGCCGATCTTTTTCTGCTCCTCGGTCATCTCGAGGGCGCGTTCGAACCAGAGTTGCCAGCTCGTTGGCAGCGTGCGGCGTTCCCCTTTCTTGGTGAAGCCGGGCTCCTTGCCCACCAGGAGAAGCCGCTCCTGGGCGCGGGTGGCCGCCACATAAAAGAGACGCCGGCTTTCCGCCAGTTGCTGGGCGCGATCGAGCCGCTGCAAGGCTTTCAGCAACAGCGGGTAATAGGGTTCGCGCGGTTTGCCCGGATGCCGCAGCCGCACCGACAGTGTGCCGGGCCGCACGCCGCGAAACGTGTCCGCGTCGCCACCGAGCAGCCGATCGCTTGGGCTCATGACCATCAAGGGGGCGAAAGGGGCCCGATCGGCGCGGCGTTCCATCTTCATCACGGCGACCACGGGAAACTCCAGCCCCTTGGCGGCGTGCACGGTCATGATCTGCACGGCATCGCCGCGGGCCAGCGTCGCCTGTTCTTCGCGCGGCGAATCGTCACGCAGCTCGCGCAGGCGGCGGGCCAGGCGATTCAGGTCGAGGGCAGCCCGCGCCTCGAGCGCGCGAACTTGATCGAAGCAGCGTGTCAGGTTGGCCAGAGCAATGTCGCCATCGGCGGCGGCCGCGTACAGAGTGAAGCTGCCCGCCTCTTCGAGTGCACGCTGCAAGAGATCCGCGTGGGCCATGCGATCGACCCGTTGCCGCCAGCCATCGAGGAGCGTGGCTGTGCTCACCATTCGGCCGCGCCGGCCCGGCTCGAGATCGTTCCAGTAGGCTTGCAAGACCGCCTGCACCTCGGCGGACAGCCGCGACCAGCGGCCGCGCAGCCAGTCGGCGTCGGCTTCGTTTGCGGCGGAGCGAAGATCGTCGCCGCCGAGACGGATCATGCGCAGCCCGCGTTCCAGGCTGCCCAGGCCGAGTTGCGACAGGAAGAGAATCTCCGCGTCGTGCAGTTGCCCGAGCGGGCCGCGCAACATCGCGAACAGGGCCAGCTCGTCGCCGCGATCGGCCAGGCAGCAGGCCAGGTTGATCACGTCGCTCACTTCCTGACGCTGCCAGAAGCCGATGCCGCCGGTGACCACGAAGGGGACGCCGCGGCCACGCAGTTCTTCTTCGAGCTGTGTCAGCACCATGGTGCGGCTGGGCAGCAAGATCGCCATGTCGGACCAGCGCAGCGGGACCGGAGCATCCGCGCCCAGCTTGGGCTGCCCGTGGAGGTCCACCAGCTGATCGACCAGTGCTTGCACGGGCACAAGGCCAAGGTCCTCCACACTGCGTTCGGCTTCGCCGTCGTCTTGCTCTGGCTCGCCTGATTCGTCGCTGCCCGCGCCGACAGGGGGCTCATCGGGAATGATGTAGCGGACTTCACCGACGGCCTTGTTCTCCGTGCCGGCCTCGAGGGGCTGATAGAGCACCTCGAAGCGGTGATTCTCGGGATCCAGCCCGTGGAGGCCGGGATCGAAGACATACCGGAACACGCGGTCGACCAGCGCCAGGGGCAACGGGCTAAGCGAACGATAGTTGGCCCCCAGGGGCATCAGGCCCAGCCGCTGCTCGGAAGTTGAAACCGCCGTGCCTTCTGTTTCGTCGTGGCAGGTGGGCACATCGGCCAGCCCGCGGCGGGCATTGTCCGCGCGAATCCGCTCCTGCACGTGCTTGAAGACTCCAACATCGGCATCGCGGAAACGATAGATGGATTGCTGGGGGTCGCCGACCACAAACAGGCGAGCCGATTCCAGCGGCCCGTCGGGGCCCGCGCCCACGATGCGCGAGACGATCTCCCACTGGAGTTGATTGGTGTCCTGGAACTCATCGACGAGGACGTGCAGCAAGCGCTCTTGAAGTTGCTTGCACAGTGCGGGCGAGCCCGCCAGTAGATCGCGCGTATGCCGGGCCAGCGTGGTAAAGTCATAGCGATTGGCGTCGCCGCAAAGATGGGCAAACTCTTCGCTGACAGGCGCCAGCAAGCAAGCCAGCCGATCGGCGGCTTCCAGGGCACAACGTTCGGCCTGCTCGTCGAAGTTGAACTTGCCGAGCGCATCCTTCCAGCCTTCCTGCAACGGAGCAACCAGGTCGGCGACTTCGTCCTTCATGCGGCCCAGACCGCGCGGTTTTCCCGTGCTGGGGGCAATGAGCAACAGTTGCAGATTCTTGAGGAAATCGAGTTGCCCAGCACGGTCGGGCTCTTCGTCCAGCAAGTTGAGCAGGTTGATCGATTCGGCCTGGAAGGCTTTCTCGGTGCTGTTGCTCTTCTCCAGGTCTTCAATCGTGTCGATGATCTGCTGCAAGTCGCGACGCAGCTCGTCCTCCTGTTCGCGCAGCTGGCGAACGGCGGGCAGCCCGTTCCACCTCGCCTCGATCCGCGCAGCGATCGGCGGCATTGCTGCGTGCGCCTTGATGATGTCGGCGGCGTCGACCTGGTGCTGCAAGAGATGATCGAGATGGCCGGCCAGCGCGTCGTAGCCCTGTTCGGTGCCCCACCAGCGACAGGCTTCCTGTTCGGGCGTGAGCGGCTCGTCGGCCGCTTCACTGAGCCGGTTGAGCACGCGATCGATCGCCTCGCGGCGCAGCAGGGCCGCTTCGTAATCGTCGAGCGGTTCAGATCGGAAGAG
>JBFWSD010001206.1:0-2869 GCA_050248575.1 Gemmataceae bacterium | reverse complement strand
TCTCGTTCAGGAACACGTGCAGCGGAGCATAGCGATAGTCAAAATCGTGGGCCGCCGCCAGTTCGCGCAGGCGGGCCAGGTACTTCTCGGTGATCTGGTGGCTGGTCTCTTGCTAGTCCGGAGCGCAGAAATAAACGCGGCAGCCCAGCGGCCTGGGTTCCCGGGCCGTGCACAGGTTGTCTTTCTGGAACGGGCAAAACTCGTCCGACACCGGCGTCTGATAGGGAGGTGCGGACTCGAGCAGGACCTCGGCCTCGAGGGCGGTGAGGTAAAGAACGTGGCCCCATTCCTTGAAGCGGCAGCAGCGGCCGCTCGCCAGGCACACCGGCCCGGCGGCCTGCACCGCGGCATCGACCTCGCGGTAGAGGTCCATCACTTGCTGGCGAAGTTCGTCGTTCATCTGCTTGCCTGGACGCCTGCTGGGCGAGGTTTATTCCACAGACTCGGCGGGGAAAGGTCAACAGAAGCGGACGTGAAGTACATGCAGGGCTACCAAGGGGCTACCGCGACTCTTCCAGGCGGGCCAGGATCGCCTTGCTGCGGCGAACCACTTCGGCGTCGGGGCTCGACAGGCCGACTCCTCGCAAGAGTGGCGCGATCTTCGGGCCGAACTCTTCGAGTTTGCGCGTGGCGGCCTCGCGCTCGTCGAAGCTCTCCGAGCCGAGCTGGGCGATCCACTGCCGCACTTGCTTCTCTTGCTCGGCGTTGAGGGCACGCGGGAAGTCGAGGCGCACCTTGAGCTCGCCTTTGCGGGTGAACGGCTCGCTCTCCTTTTTTTTGTTCTTGCCCTGGTTGAAGAAGAGCCCGGTGGTTTCGATCTGGTCGGTGAACTCGAGGGCCGTGGGCACGCGGCTCGCATCGAGGTGCAGCTTGCCTTCGATTCGATGCGTCCATTCTTCTTTCCACCAGGCGGGGCCCAGGCGGGCGGCGTAGCGGCCCGCATCGAAGGCCTTGAGGGTACCGCTGAAGTCGAGACGCTGCCCGTCGGCATCCTTGTGGAAGGAGATGTCGAGCGTGCCTGTTTGTACGCCGAGCGTTTGCAGGGCTGCCCCCTTGCCGGGCCACGTCTTGTAAGCGGCCTCGTCTTCCTTGCTGCTCTTCCAGACCACCGCATGAATGGCTTGCAAGACGGGCAGGGCTTGCTTGACGTCGACCTTCCAGGATTGCCCGGGCTCGGCGCCCTGGGGCAAGTTGAACACTTCCCAGCCCTCGCGTTCGAGAAAAAGGGGACCAGGAGAGAGGCTGAGGTCGAGCTTGTGCCACGGGCTCTCGCATTCGAGGCGCAGCTTGCCCGTGGTGGCCGGACCGGCGGCCCGGGCCGCCACAGTGAACGCGAGACACAGGAGGGCCAGTCGCACAAATCGAGTCGTCATCAGCGGTCTCCGAGACGATGCGGGCTGCCTCTCTGAAGTAGACGGGCGAGGAAACTCGGAAGATTTTCGCCGGGGAATGCATAAAATCAGGCTCGTCCCCCGTCATTACCGGGAGGTGTCGAAAGACCCGATGGTGCCCGTTTCGCTAAATCGAAGGCTGGAAGGGCTTTACAGGGAGAACCGGCAGGGGCTGTTCACGCTGGCCCTGTCGATCACTCGCTCTGCGCACCTGGCCGAAGATGCGATCCACGATGCGTTTGTCAACATGTGCCGGGCTCCGGAGAGGCCGATCGACGACCTGACCGCCTACGTGTTCGCGAGCGTACGGAACGCGGCCTACGACCTGGTTCGCCAGCGCAAGCTGAGCGGGCTGCCCGCCGACTCGGTTTATTTGCCCGGCGGCACCAGTCCCGAGGAGAAGGTCGCGCATCAGGAGCTTCTTGGGCTGGCGGCGCAGCACATCGAACAGCTGCCCGACGAGCAGCGCGAGGTGCTGATCCTGAAGGTACATGGCGGATTGAGTTTCAAGCAGATTGCCGAGATCGTGGGCGCGCCGTTGCCCACGGTGGCCGCCCGATATCGGCGTGTGCTGCTCGGCCTGCGTGAACAGCTGGGGACGATGGTATGAACGAGCACTGCGAGAACTTCGAAGAGCTGGAACAGTTGCTTCGTGAGTTGCCCGCGCGGCAGCCTTCCGCGCAACTCGAGCAACGAATCGAGCGCGTGTGCCGGCCCCGCGCGGGCAGCCGGCGCCTGCTCGTCGCTTTCGCGCTGGCGGCCAGCGTGCTGATCGGCGTCGTTGCGCTCTGGCCGGGCCACACGCCCAATGTGCCAGTTCAACCTCAACCGCAGCCAATCCATCCCGAACCTGTGCTGGCAAGAGAACAGCCGAGCTCGGTGCGGCCTGCGTCGATGATCGGCGTGGCGGCGGGCTCGTTTCTGCCCACGCTCACGCTCTTGCACTGCCCGGCTGACCAGCCCGCGCCGGGCGGAAAATCGTGAAATCAACGGAAGACCGCTTCAACCCCATGACAGGAGAACGATCGATGTCGATGCGTCACTGGTTCGCCGTACTGCTCTGCCTGGGCCTGGTTGGCCCGGCCACTCTTGGCCAGGACAAGGACAACGCCAAGAAAGACAAGGACAAGGCCGTCAAGAAGGACGAGGTCAAGAAAGACAAGGACAATGCCAAGAAGGACAAGGACGACGCCAAGAAAGACAAGGACAAGGATAAAGACAAGGACAAGGGCAAGGACGACACCGGCACGGCCGACCTCAAGTGGAAGTTCAAGAAGGGCGAGACCTTCTACCAGGAAATGACCACCGACACCAAGCAGACCATGAAGGTGTCGGGCATGGACATCACCCAGAACCAGAAGCAGACGTTCTACTTCAGCTGGAACGTGAAGGACGAGAAGGACGGCAACTGGAGCGTGGAGCAGAAGATCATCGGCGCCAAGATGGACATCAACATCGGCGGGCAGCCCATCACCTTC
>JBFWSD010001205.1:0-2869 GCA_050248575.1 Gemmataceae bacterium | reverse complement strand
GAATATGGCCACAGGCGCTTCCATTCCGGCTAAAGCCGGTACTCCAACCAGAGCCGGTACGCCAACCGTGGCGGGCGGGCTGGGCACGCGACTGCGCTCGGCATTGCCCGATACTCACACGTTCCTGGCCCATCTGCTGTCCCGGCTTTAGCCGGATAAACCCAAGATGCGCGGCGCTTTACTGGCAGGGAGCGATGAATATGGCCACAGGCGCTTCCATTCCGGCTAAAGCCGGTACTCCAACAAGAGCCGGTACTCCAACCAGAGCCGGTACGCCAATCGTGGCCATCCTGGCGGGCGGGCTGGGCACGCGACTGCGCTCGGCGTTGCCCGATACTCCCAAGGTCCTGGCCCCCGTGCTGAGCAAGCCCTTCCTGGCCCATCTGCTCGACCTGTTCGAAGCGGCGGGCTTCTTCGATGTCGTCTTGCTCACGGGCTACCGGGCCGACCTCGTCCACGAAGCCTTCGGCAATCGATACGGTGCCGTGAGATTGCGGTATTCCGTCGAGACGGCCCCGCTCGGGACGGGCGGCGCGTTGCGGCAGGCCGCCCCACTCTTCCAGACCGAACATGTCCTGCTCGTCAACGGCGACTCCTGCTGCCCGGCCGACCTGGCGGCGTTTCTGGAATTTCACGAAGAGCGGCAGGCGGATGCCAGCCTGCTACTTGCCTCGGTCGCGGACGCGGGCCGCTTCGGACTCGTCGAGGTGGACCAGCAAGCGCGCGTACGCGCGTTTCATGAGAAGACGGGCCAAGCGCGGCCCGGGCTGGTCAATGCCGGGCTCTATTTCTTGCGCAGAGATCTACTCGCCGACATCCCGACAGAGCGGGCGGTTTCCCTGGAACGCGAAGTGTTGCCCGGCTGGCTGGCTTCGCAAAAAGTGTTCGGGAGTATCACGACGGCCCCGCTTCTCGACATCGGCACGCCGGAATCGTATCGCGCGGCGGAGGAGTTTCTGACGAGACTTGCGGTAGCCAGTGCGGTGCACTGACCCACCCTGCCGCCGGGGGAGCGCCTGGAGGGCTGGTCCGCTTGACCCCCTCCGGGCTCCTCATTACGATGAGGGCAACTGTTAACCACTTGCACCAGCAGCGGTTGCCGTGGTGGAGCCGCGGCCTTCCCATCGAGGATCGGTAATGGGCTACGAACATACCCGATTGCGGCACAAGACCCGTGAGGTCCAGGTCGGCGACAAGATCGTCGGCGGCGACAACCCCATCTGGGTCCAGTCGATGACCACCACCGACACCTTCGATGTGGAGGCCACCGTCGCCGAGATCCTCAAGATGGAAGAAGCGGGCTGCGAGATCGTCCGCGTCACCGTCCCCAAACCGCAAGACGCCGCCGTCTTGAGCGCGATCAAGCAGCGCATCCACGTGCCGCTCATCTGCGATATCCACTTCGACTACAAGATGGCGCTGGCGGCCCTCGATCATCCCATCGACAAGATCCGCATCAACCCGGGCAACATCGGCGGCTACGACCGCTATCGCCAGGTCATTCGCAAGTGCAAGGACCGCGGCATCCCGATGCGCATCGGCGTCAACGCGGGCAGCCTCGAACGCGAACTGGTCGAGAAGCACGGCTTCCCGTGCCCGCCCGCCATGGTCGAGAGTGCCCACCGCTATCTCGAGATCGCCGAATCCGAGGGCTACCACGATATCATCGTCTCGTTGAAGTCGAGCGACGTCTTCACCGCGGTGGAAGCGTACCGGCTCTATGCGAAAGAGTGCAACTACCCGACGCACATCGGCATCACCGAAGCGGGCATGCCGCCTTATGGCATCATCAAGTCGGCAGCCGGGCTGGGGGCCATCCTGCTCGATGGCATCGGCGACACCATCCGCGTCAGCCTGCTGGCCGACAAGCCGGTGGAGATCGACGCGGCCTTCCAGATCTTGCAGGCGACGCAAAGGCGCGTGCGCAAGCCGGAACTGATCGCCTGCCCGACCTGCGGCCGCCTGGCCATCGACCTGAACAAGATCATGCTGGAACTGGAAGGCCGCCTGCAGGGCCGCAAGACGGCCGTGAAGGTCAGCGTGCTGGGCTGCGTGGTCAATGGCCCGGGCGAGGCGCGCGAGGCCGACATCGGCATCGCTGCGGGCAACGGCAAGGGTGTCATCTTCAAGCGCGGCGAGATCGTCCGCAACGTCACCGAGGCCGAAATGGTCGACGCACTGGTGGAAGAGATCGATCTGTGGGAAAAGGAAGAAGCCGAGCGCGGCCCGGAAGTGCCCGACCCGAAGGCCAAGCGCGGGCTGCCCCTCGTCAGTGCCTGACCGGGCCGCCGCTGAGTAGCATCGCGAAGACGTGAATGTTACGCTACTTTCATGTCTGTGCAGACCGAACTGCCGCCGCTGCCCGCCGGATCACGAATCGACGTGACCGAAGATGAACACGCGCAGCCCTGTTTGCGCTGGCGGGTGCAAACCGACGACGGGCTGCCCCGCCTGCTGCAGATCATCGTGCTGGTCACCTTCTTCGTGGCGGCCATCGCCGTGCCCCGCTATTGCATGGGCTCCGTCTTCCGCGAGAGCTTCAGCTGGAAGCTGCTGGTGGGCTGGGGGGCCATGAGCATCGTCTGGGGCATCACGCTCGTCCTCGTTTCCATCCGCCTGGCCGCCTGGCTGGAGCCGGGCCGCAACCACGCTCAGCTCATCCTCAAGGAATACTGGCTCCAGGTTGACCTGGGCCGCCGGACGCGCGTCGTGGAGCACGTCCGCCCGTTCATTCGCGGCGTCCGCCTCGACTACAGCGACGACGTCGAACGGTTACTCATCGAATTCGGAGACCACAAGACGGTGGAATTCGGCGCGGAACTGAACTCGGCCGACCGCGCCTGGCTGGCCGACGTGCAGATCGGAAGAG
>JBFWSD010001204.1:0-2869 GCA_050248575.1 Gemmataceae bacterium | reverse complement strand
AGCAGGGTGCCGTGCTGGGGCACCACGGCTTTCAGTGCGTGGCGGGCAGACTTGGCGTAATAGAAATTGCCCGCCGCGTCGGTCTGCAGCCCCATGGCGAACTCGTGGAAATGCTCGGTCACCTGATGGTCATTGTTGAAGCATTCGTAGAAATCGATCTCGCCATCGTTGTTGAGATCGTGCAGCCGGCAGATCTGATCGCGGCAGGAAACGTAGATCTTGCCGTCCACGATCTTGAGACCAAGGGGCTGAAACAGCCCGGAGGCGATCCGTCGCCAGGTCAGTTCCTGCTTGCCCAGGCCGCTGACCAGCCAGACGTTGCCATCCCAGGAGCAAACGGCGGCGCGATCGCCATCGGGGAAGAAGTCGAAGCCGGTGAAGCGCAGGCGGCAGAACCACGGGTTGGCGGTCGGCCAGCTCAACGTGTCGACGGCAAACGGGCCGTCTTCCTTGCCCGCTTCCACCTTGGTGGTCAACACTTGCGGCCAGCGCGGCGGGCCGCCCTTCGTCAGGGCCGTCAGGTCGCGCGCGGGTTCTTCGATGTGCAGCGTCGAGAGGATCTTCTCGACCGGCTCTTCCCCGGGACGGCATTGCCACAGCGTGAAACGCAGGGGCTCGGAGCCCGCCGGAATGCGCAGACGGAGATTGCCGTCGCTGCTTAGCCAGGTGCTCTTGCCCGTCGTGCCCGCCAGGCCGGCGATCAGCGCTTTCGAGACGGCCAGCCCGTCGCGGATCGCGCTGGTTTCGCCTTTCTCGAGGTGAGCGACCTGCAAGACCATGTCGCGATCGCGCGGGCCAAGGTTGAACGTGCGCGTGAACACGGGCGCGGGCTCCAGGCGGGCCAGCCCGGGCATCTCGAGCACCTCGGTCGAACCAACCGTGTAAGAGACGATGGTGTGCGGCCCATGCGCGTACATGCCGCGATAGCGCGCCCAGGCGCGGGGCAGCGGACCGTAATGACGTTCATCGCGGCCCTGGATGCGAACGTCGGCAAAGCTGCCGTCCGCCGGGTTCGCCCAGCCCGGACCGGTCGGGTTGGCAAAGCCCACCGTGCCCACGATGTGCGGATGCACCGCGTGCGTGCCGTTGAAGTTGATGCCCTGCCAGTCGATGAAGCCCTTGCCATTCCAGGCGGCGGCCACGCGCAGGGTATCGTGATCGAAGATCATCCAGTAGCGGCCGCGCGACACGCCGCCGGGCCCCGCATCCAGGCGAATGGCGTTGCCCTTGTAAGCGAAGTTCTCGCCCCTGGTGCCGATTTCGTAGGTGGCCAGCAAGCTGGGGCCGTAATCCATCTGTTCCCAGGGCAAGATGTTCGAGGGCTTCGGCCCGCGCGTGTCCCCCTTCGGCAAACGCTGCAGATAACGATCGTCCACCGCGAAATACTGCGACGGATTCCGTTTGCGTAGGTAGGTCTCGCGAATGTAGTGGATGACGTCGTACTTCTGCTGCGGCACCATCCAGGTCTGGGGCACCATCATGCCGAAGCCGCGCGTGAGCGTCTGGTACATGGTGAAGGGATCGTGGCCGTTCTTGAACTTGCCCTCGGCAAAGCGCAGCGAGGTGGGCAGCGAGCCCGGCTTGTCGAGCGAGCCATGACAGTTGATGCACAGGCGATTGTAGATCTCGCCGCCGCGCTTCAGGGCCTTGTCGTCCAGGTCGCGCACGATGCCGGCATGATCGAGATGGTTCTCGTACTCGGGCAAGGGCCGGTCGGCATAAGAAGCGGGCGGCGGCTCCAGCTCACGCGCCCGCGCCGGACCCCCCGTGCGAATCTCCATCAGGTAACGCACCAGGTCGAGAAACTGCTGCCGGCTCGCCAGGCCGTTGACCTGCCCTTCGGGCATGATCGACGTCTTGCTGACCGAGTGGCCGTCGAGATCTTTCTTCGCCAGGGCGACGAGCTGCCCGTTGCGCGACACGTCGCGCAACGTCAGCGTCTGGCCGTCTTCCTTTTCGAGCAGTCCGGTGACGGTCTTGCCGTCGGCCGTGAGGGCCACCACCGTCTCGAACTCCTTGCGAATCACCTTGGAGGGGAACAGCACCGATTCCACGAGGTGGACATCGGTGGTTGCCTTGTCGAGCCGGCTGAGCTCCGGGCCGAGAGGGCGGTCGCTCTTGCCCGGCAGATGGCACTTGGTGCAGGCGAGATAGGGCTGATAGAAGACAATGGCCCCGCGCGCGGCGTCTCCTTCCGCGAGTGCTGCCTTGGCCAGTTTCTCGGCCCCCTCGTCGACAAGCAGTTCTTGCAAGGACTGCCCGCGTGCGGGGAGCGACGGGGCAAGGATCAAGCAGAAACACGATACCAGGCGCGTGGTCGAGGGGGGGAATCTCATTTCGGCTCCCAAGAAACTGGCGGGTTGGCTTCAAGATAAAGGATAACTGCTCCCTCTGGCACATAACTCCCAATCCGCGACAATCACTCTGAATTTTCCGCCACGGGCGCTTGTGGGGCCGGTGACAGCAATGCACCCAGTAGGAAGCCTGCGGTGCAGAGGCACAGGCCATAGACATTGAGACCCAGGTCGCGGGCGTAGCTGCCTTGCCCCAGATTGATCGCGGGCGGAAAGAGCTCATTTCCAGTCAGCCCTTCCACAACGCGGGCCGCACCGATGGCGATGCCCGGCCAGAAGGCGAGATGGAAGCGCAACGCCCCCGCGCCGGGCAGCCAGCCGAGCAACAAGATCGGGGCCAGCCCCATGACCATGGTGCCGCTGATCGTGGTGGCAGCAATGACGGCCGGCCCGGTCCGCTCGTCGAGAAAGTAAGCCAGGAGCGGCACGTTGCCCAGGAGGGCCACGGCCACAATGGCGCGGCGGCCATGCTGCACTTGCCCTTCATCGGGAGGCGTCGTCGATCCCGGCCAGTC
>JBFWSD010001203.1:0-2872 GCA_050248575.1 Gemmataceae bacterium | reverse complement strand
CAAGGGGACCATCCTGGCCGGCTACAAGATCCTTTACACGATCGCCAAGTATGGGCTGACCCGCGCGCCGGCGCGGACGCAGGCGCTGCAGCGTTCGGGCTCGTGAGCCACATTGATTGCCTCTGGCTGAAACCGCTGCTAGACTAAGCTCAACCAACTCCATGGAGGCCGCCCCATGTCAGCCGATCCAGCCGACTCTTCTGGGATTGCAGCGGACAAAAAAGCAGAAGTAGATTCGTTTGGCACCGCGCCACCGTCTGGGGACACAGCAAGCCCAGAGACGCCGGCCCCTATCATCCTATCGCCTGGGCAACTACCCCTTCCCGACTATGAGCTCATCAAGCCTCTCGGGCAGGGAGGATTCGGCCAGGTCTGGCAAGCACGCGGCCCCGGTGGATTTCAAGTTGCACTCAAGTTCATTCGACTTGAAAGCTCCGCCTCAAAAGCGGAGTTGCGCTCACTGGACTTGATGAGGAATATCCGCCACGCACATTTGTTAACGATGTTCGGCAACTGGCAGATTCAAGACTACCTCATCATTGCCATGGAGTTGGCGGATGCCACGCTGCTCGATCGCTGGAAAGAGTTCAATGCCAATGGCCGGCCAGGAATTCCGCGCGATGAGCTTCTTGAGTATATGCGCGAATCGGCGAAAGGAATCGACTATCTCAACACCGCCAAGCACAAGATTCCCAGCGGCGAACAGGTGGGCATCCAGCACAAGGATATCAAACCGCAAAACCTGCTGCTCGTGGGAGGCAGCGTCAAGGTTGCCGATTTCGGGTTGGCCATACTGCTGCACAACACCGTCACGACTGCCAGCGCGACCATGACACCGGCGTACGCCGCCCCGGAGTTCTTTTCCGGGCAAGCGAGTCGGTGGTCGGATCAGTATTCGCTGGCCGTTACCTATTGCCAGCTGCTCACGGGCCGTTTGCCCTTCGAAGGCAACCCGTTACAGGTAATGGCGGGGCATGTCTCGCAAAAACCCCAACTCACTATGCTGGGCGAAGGCGACCGAGAAGTGATCGCACGCGCCCTTGCCAAGAAGCCGGAAGAACGGTGGGAAAACTGTCGGGATTTTGTCGCCAAGTTGGCTGGTGAAAGCGAGAAGCGTTCCGTCCGGGCAGTTGCCTCGCCTCCGCAACGTGAGGCGGTTTTCGATACGCTGCATGCTGAATCGACACCTGTGCCTCCCGCAGCAGCCTGGCAAGGCCCCGCAAACACACTCACCGCACGTCTGGCAGCATCGACGGCAAGACCGCATCGCCTCCGCAGGATGGTTGTCGCCCTCTGCATTTGCTGCGTGCTGGTTCTCGGCGGAATCTGGCTATATTCCCCGAACATCCTTGGATTGCCAGCGCTACCGCTGGCAATGAATTCATCACCAGACACCCCGGAACAACCGCACAAAAAGGCCGTAGCCGTCACACCCGTTTCCGTCGAAAAAGAGAAGGAGGCAGGACCTCTTCAGAGTTCGGCCGCCGTTGACCAAGAACCTGTCGTGCGGAAACCTGAGCCGCTTCCACCCGCTAACCTGGAACTCGATATCAATCTGGCGAACCGCGAAATAAGACGCGGCCTACCTGGGTCTATCAAGTTCAACATTCGCCGAAGCGGTTGCGCTGGCCCGGTGCTGGTTGATGTCAAAGAGCCACCGGAGAATATCCTTGTCAAGCCGGCCAGGATTACGGCTGACGAGTGCGAAGGGAGCCTGGAACTGACTCCCAACCTGGCCGCGCCCGCGGGCAAGTATTCGGTCAATGTCAAGGCCCAACTCGGGCAGCTGATCGCTCAGAAGGAAGTGATTGTCTGGATCGAAAATGATATTTCCCTTTCCACGCCGAGCACCTGCTACGTAGACGGTGGTAAGTCGACGGTAATCGAGGTGCAGCTGATCCCAGCGCCAGCGGGAGCCTTGGTCCTTTCCCTGGAAAATTTGCCAACCGGGGCAACCTCCGAGCCCGTTGAGGTCGCACCAGGCCAACGCCGCGCCGAGTTGAAGCTCGAGATCTCTGAAACCGCCTTCACGGAAACCAGAACCATTAATCTGAACGCCTACCGCAAGTCACTTCTTGGACTCGCGACAAGTCGGCTGGCTTCCCCTCTGACAAAAAAGGAAATAAGCCTTCACGTAACTGCTTCGACGCCGATCGTTGTGATGGAGACAAGCGCAGGAACCATAAGGCTCCTGCTCTATTCCGACAAAGCACCGATTACTGTCAGCCATTTTCTGGCGGCTGTGGATGGCCACTACTACGACAAGATGATGTTTCATAGCGTCACGCGGCAGTATATTCAGTCGGGCGCATTCGCGCCCAATCTTGCCGCCAAGCCGTCGCGTCCCAGCTTCAAGAGCGAGTCAGACAACGGCCTGTCAAACGAACGAGGCACCATTGCAGCCGTGCGCACGACCGACCCGAATGTCGTTTCGCCCCAGTTTTTTATCAATGGCCTCGATAACTCGCAATTTGACAGGGGGAAAACAGACGCTGCCGGTTATTGCGTGTTTGGACGGGTCCTTTCTGGAATGGAAGTCGTTGACAAGATCCGCGCGGGAAGAACTGAGGAACGCGGAGTCCACAAGAGCGTTCCGGTTGAAGAAGTTGTCATCGGCTCCGTGCGTCGTGAACCTCAGCCGAGCGACGTGGACACGCAGCGGGTGTTGCGCGATCTGTTGCGACAGGGGCCACTCCAGCTGAATACTGTCGATGAATGGCATCTCGAGCCCGGCAAGAGTGAAGATCTCGACATCGTACTCACCCGCCCCGCTGTCGATGCCATCAAGCTAGTGCCGTTTTCAGCTGACAACTTTCGTGTCGCAAGCGGTGGTTTTCACGAGATTTAGGCGCAGCTGACAACGGGCGGTCAG
>JBFWSD010001202.1:0-2874 GCA_050248575.1 Gemmataceae bacterium | reverse complement strand
TGATGACAAGAACTTAGCCCGCCCGGCCGCGCTTCCGCAGTTTTTGCCAGATCTGGTCGGCTTTCTCGCAAAACCGGATCACGGCCTCGGAAAACACGGATGGCCGTGCGGCCGCGACCGTGCGCTGCGTGGATCGCAAGGCTTGTTCGATCACGAACTCGACAAAGCGACGATACGAATAAGCTCCCGAGCCAATCAGGTCCTGATAAGCTCGCTCGACCATTTCTTGACGTAGTTCGTCTCTCGACATGAGCTCGATCACGCGCTGCGCATCGGCGAGGTCTTTGCGCATCTGAATGTAGTGGACATCGGGCTGCAACACCCCATTGTAGTGCCCTTCCGTGAGCACCTGACACGTCCGGGTCATGCAGGCTTCAAGGTGCCGGGGCGAGAGGGCAAAGAGGCTGATCTCCCCATCTCTCCCTGGAAAGCAGGCCGCTTCCACGTCATCAAACGTGGCGGAAGGGTTCGCGGCAACATACGCTTGCGTCTTCTGATGCACCGAGCCGTCCCAATCCAGGAGACTCGTGCCGCTCTCCACTCCGAGCGTGTATTTGCAGCGCAGCAAGAAACGGTACCAATCGTCCCCCAGAATGATGGCTTGATTCGAGGTGGAGATATCGAGCGACAGCCCGCGGGACGGCGCGATCTTCTCGAACAGATCGGCGATATGCTGCTTGAGGTATCCGTGCCGACCAAACCAGAAATACGGCCGGCCGGCGGTACGGTAACCAATATCGATGGGCCTGACGGGCTGCTCCCTGGCGAACTGTTGCACGCGCTTGAGCTTCTCCTCGTCAATATATCCTGTCAGGACACGGAAAAACTTGACGCGACCGAAATCGACTTCGCGATAGATCTTCTCCCACTCGGATTCCGGGGCGACGCTGAATACACATTGAATACTGAATTCCCGGATGAATTCGCAGAACAGGTCGGCGTGATAGAACTCGTCCTGCGGAAGCATTATCTTGGGAGTTGTTGCATCCTTCAATACCCGACAGCGTCTCATGGTGTCGCGAAAATGAGCTACGCCGCCCCAGTGGTTGGTCAGGAAAAGATAATGAAAGATGATCAGATCGTAGGCATTCGCCTGGCGGCGCGTCAGGGGACGTTCCGATTCCACGTTCCAGTAGTCAACAGGGTACGGGCTGTAATTCTTGAATGAGAATAGATGCTCGGAAGTGGTCGGACGGAGTTCGCAATTTGGGCATCGATAAACAAGGAGGACTCTTTTTGGTGTCATGTGATGTCTTCGAATAGATTGTTGTCACGGCGTGCATCTAATGCTTGCAGTGTCACAGCCAGGGACTCCGTACGGTTGGCGCCATCAGGAACTCGGGTGTACTGATGCCGCGCCAGGACGCAGTCCTTGCCCTGTTTTCGCTTCCGAGACAGCCTCTGGCGCTTGCCACGACCGGTGAGTCAAAAAGGCGCGACACCATGTTGCGGAGGGAGTCTAGCGGTGCGACTGGAATGGAGTCAACCTCGGTTTGGCGCCCTCTTCGCGCATTGGTGGCGTCTTTCCTGGCTTGCCGAACTCCCCACGGAGCGAGGACGTCAACGCGCCGCCGGGGGTTCCGGTCACGCATCCATGCAACCGTGCTTCGCGGCCGAAAGTCCACCCTAGACACGTGCGGAAGGCAGACGGTGCGGAAAAGGGTCAAGCCAGATTAATCAAGGGGGTTGGGAAGTCTGGCAGGCGAACGATGAACTCGGCAGGCGCGACAAGATCGCCTGTACCTTGAACGCGCGGCTGCCGTTTCTGTCGGCGGGCGATTGACAAAGCTGGCCCATCATCTACAGTGCAGGGAGTTGTTCACAACATCGTACCGATTCCGAAGACCAGCCAACATGACTCCTGCGCAGCGACCTTCGCGAGGATTCACGCTCGTCGAATTGCTGGTGGTCGTGGCAGTGGTGGGCACGCTGATTGCCTTCCTGCTTCCCATCCTGCAGAACGTGCGCGAATCGGCCCGGCGCATGCGCTGCGAAAACAACCTGAAACAGATGGCCTTCGGGTGCCAGCGCCACCAGGAGACGCACCAGTGCCTCCCGTCCGGCGGGGGCAAGCGAAGCGAGGATCGCCAGCTCATCAGTGGCACGCCCGCGCTCTACGATCAGCAAACCTGGGGCTGGGGCTACCAGATCCTGCCCTTCATCGGCCATGAAAGGCTGTGGAGCAGCACGGACGACTTTACCGTGGCCGGCTCGCCGATCCCCATTTACTCGTGCCCCACCCTCCGCCCGCCCACGGCGTTCGCCTATAACGCCGCCGGCATCTGGCGTTACGAAGACCCGCCCCGGTTGCGCTACATGATGGACTACGCCGGCAACGGCGGCTCCTCGGGCGGCTTCTGGTCGTTTTCGCGACCCTCCGATGGCCTGCTCACTCCTTCCGGCACCGGCTACGTCTCGCTCGAGGAGATCCCCGCCGGGGCGGCCAACACGCTGATGATCGGTGAGAAGTTTCTCGATCCGCGCACGGTCCGCGTGCATCCTTGCTGTAGCGACGACGCCGGCTGGGTCGCGGGCTGGGACAGCAACACCATCGCCTTCGGCAGTTACGGCACACCGCGCCGCAACGAGGATCGCAACGACGACGAACGTTGCACCTGCGGCTTCGTCTTCGGTTCCTCCCATCCGGCGGGTATGCAGGCAGCCTTCGGCGATGGCTCCGTCCGCACGCTCGGCTACAGCCTCGCTCCCCGCGTCTGGGACGCGCTGGTGACGGTTCATGCGGGGCCGGATGTCGCTCTGCCCTGATCAGCCAGGAAACGTTTTCCCGTCAAGGTCTTGCCGTACATGGCGGGCACGTACGCATTGAAGCGGAGCCAGATCGCCCCGCGCCCGCTGGCGGGCACATCGGCAATC
>JBFWSD010001201.1:0-2879 GCA_050248575.1 Gemmataceae bacterium | reverse complement strand
ATCGACCGGATCGTCACGCTTGTCGAGCGGGCCGTGGCGGAAAATATTGAGGCCGACCAGGCCAAGAAAGCCGAACACGAGTAGGAAGCCGCCCACATAGTTGAGCGGGATCCCGTTCAGACGCCAATGGGAGCCCAGCAAAAGGCAAACCAATCCGACCACCATGGTGTAGCCGCACATGATCATGCGGCTGGCGTCACGGTTCCTCCGCACTGCTTCAGGGGAATAAGTCGGGGTGCCCGTTTCCACCGAGACGCCGTCCACGGTGCAATCGTAACTGTACGTCAGCCCGTTGGTCCGGATGTGCACGACGCATCGGTGGTTGTCACCTACGGGGAAGGGAAAGTCGCCGCCCGTGTCGACCAAACAAGACTGAGGCGGCAGTTCGATGGGCATGTCATCGAGGCGGATTTCCTTCTTGCCCGACCAGAAGCCATGCTCGAGCCAAACACGATGAGTGTGGTTGTCGAGGTCGAACGTCCAGAACCGGGTGGCCATTGATTGCCCTCGCGCGGAGCGCAGCATGGGTGTGCTGGATTCTAGCACGCGCGCGCAGGCTTGCAAGCGAACGCACTTCAGCGGCGGTAGGCGGGCACCACGGCGTTCGGGCCTGGCACGCCGTTCCACCAGCACAGGCCGAGCTCTGAATAGCGCTCGGGATGCTGATCCAGGTACCAGGCGAGGCCGGAAAAGAACAGCTCCATCTGGGCCACGCACTGGTGAGCCAGCTTCTGCGCCGAATCTCCCATGAGCTGCGTGATGAGCGAGGCTGCCTTGCTATCGGTCAAGAAGGCAATCTCGGCACGATGATGGATGAGTGTGCCTCCCAGACGGTCGGTGCACGCGGCATGCCGCAAGATGGCCACGGCGCGAACGGGCACGGCGGGCAACCACGGCGTCGGCTTGGCGCTGCCCTCGGCATACCAGATGTGCAGGTTTGGCCCGCGGTAAATGGTCTGCCAGGCGATGTCGCTGCCATGCTTGTCGGACCAGCCGAAGCGGCCGCCACCACGATTGGAGATATCCATGCACTTGGCGCCGAGCCGGCGCCAGATCTGTACTGCTTGGTCGGGATTCTCGAGGAGCCAGTAGTAGAAGTGCGGATTGCCGCGAAAGACCTCGAGCGGGCCACTGGCCTTCAACGTCGGCTTGTCGATCACGAGTCGGACATTCTCGCGATACTCGGCGGGCAGATCATTGATGCTGATTTGTTGCGACAGCATCTCCAGCAAGGCCTGCGCGGAAGCGGGTTGCGCTGGCCGGCCACGCATGTGGCTCGGCAGCGCGGCGTCAGCCGGATTTGGCACCTGGGCGGACGCACTCGTAGTGGCGATGGCCACCAGGCAGAGCGCCCAGCCTGACCTCTTCGCCCATGTCACGCATTCCGTCATGACGCCTCGGGGTTTCTGCCGCCTTGAAGGACCGTCTAATCATCGGGCGCGCGGGCTTGCCGCCTGTATCTTTTCTGCCGGTTGTGACCGTGGAGACGAAAGTTGCGCGTGAAACCGGGCAGAGTTTGCCGGCCCGCTTCGCGCCCCGCCGATGGTCGAAAAATCCCTCTGCTTTTCCGCCCGTGGCCAGTATCCTGAAGCCATGGCGACCAGCGAGAACCCGTTGCGCAATTTGCCGGCGGTCAATGATCTGCTTGAATTGCCAGGCCTTCAGGCGCTGTTGGACCAGCACGGCCGCGACACCATCGTCGCGGCGGTCCGTAGCGAACTCGACGACGCGCGCAGCCGGCTGCGCCGGGGCGAGGCTCTCGACGGGCTGGCCGATCCTGTCGGCCTCGCGGCCCGTGTTGTCGCGCGGCTCGAACGCGAGGCCAGGTCGAAGCTGCGTCGGGTTATCAATGCCACCGGCATCGTCTTGCACACAAACCTCGGCCGCGCGCCGATGGCCCGAGCCGCGGCCGACGCCGCTTCCCAGGCTGCTGCGGCTTACCTGAATCTCGAGCTCGACCTCGATTCCGGCGTTCGCTCCTCGCGCCAGGATGCCATCCGCGACTGGGTGTGCCGACTCACCGGTGCGGAGTCGGCCACTGCAGTCAACAACAATGCGGCGGCAACGGTGATTGCCCTGCGTGCCCTCTGCGCGGGCAAAGAAGTCATCCTCTCGCGCGGGCAGCTCATAGAGATCGGCGGTTCCTTCCGTATTCCAGAGATCATGGCTGTCTCCGGCGCTTACCTGCGCGAGGTTGGCACGACCAATATCACGCGCCTCAGCGATTACGAGCGGGCCATCACACCCGACACCGCCGCGCTCTTGCGCGTCCACACCAGCAACTATCGAATCTGCGGTTTCACCAAGGCGGTGTCGCTCGAAGAGATGGTCGAACTGGCCCGCAAACATGGTCTGCACGTGATCGACGACATCGGCTCGGGGGCCATGCTCGACTTCAACCGCTTTGGCCTCGAGGGTGAGCCCGTGGCGTGCGAGAGTATCGCTGCTGGCGCGGATCTCGTGTTGTTCTCTGGCGATAAGTTGCTGGGCGGCCCGCAGGCGGGCATCCTGGCCGGCAAGAAAGAGCTGATCAAGAAGATCGAGAAGGATCCGCTCATGCGGGCGTTTCGCCTCGACAAAATGACGCTGGCCGCTTTGGAGGCCACGCTGCGGCTCTATCTCGACGAAGAGCGTGCCCTGCGCGAGGTGCCCGTGCTGCGCATGCTCAACACGCCGCTGACCGAACTCAAGCAGCGGGCCGAGTCACTCGCCCTCACGCTGCATACCATCCCTGGCGTGAACGCGAAGGTTGGCGAAGACCATGCATTCGTGGGGGGCGGCTCGCTGCCCGACCAGGCCATGCCCAGCGCCGTCATCGAGATCGATTCGCACAAGCTGGGCGATGAGCTGCTGGCCTACCGGCTACGGATAGGGGATCC
>JBFWSD010001200.1:0-2888 GCA_050248575.1 Gemmataceae bacterium | reverse complement strand
CGCGCCTGCAGCATCAGTACCGAGCCAATGATGATCACCAGGTTCATGACCAGAAAGACCTTCTTGGCCGCCAGGAAATTGGGGTCATCGAGAGCGTTGAGAACCTGATCCTTCTGCTGGTCGTCGAAGGTGGGGTGTTGCTTGATGGCGTCGCGAACGGCTTCGCGGCCTCCGGTCATGGCCCAGACCCAGACGGCGCTCATCAACAGTCCGAGAATGCCGACGACCAGGAGTGCGTAGGTGGCCAGGCGAAGTTTCGAGTAGGCAACCTCACGTTCGAATTCTTGGAGATCGCGATTGGGCGTGTCGGGCGCGGGCTCGCGCGGTTCCCCTTGCCCGGGCTCAACCGCCTGCTGCCGCACGGCGATAAAGTTCACTCCGCATTCCGGACACTGCACGGTCTTCCCGATCAACTCGAGCGGCAGGTTCACCTCCCGGCGGCAATATGGGCACTGGATGATCTCGGCCATGGGTCTCCCGGGTCGATGACTGGCTTGCGGAGTCATGGTAGCGGCTGGTGCGGACCACGTAAAGTTGAAGCTCACGGCCCGCTGCGTAAGCTGTAGCATAGGGCCACTACCACGGATCAACCATGATTCTCATCATCGACAACTACGATTCCTTCACCTACAACCTGGTGCAGCGGCTGGGCGAGCTCGATCCGAATATCGACCTGGAAGTGCATCGCAACGACAGGATCGATGCCGCCAAGGTGGAGGCATTGCAGCCCAGCCACATCATCGTTTCGCCGGGGCCCTGCACGCCGAAAGAAGCCGGCGTCTCCAACGAGATCATCCAGAAGCTGGCCGCCAGGACGCCGATCCTGGGCGTCTGCCTGGGCCATCAGTGCATCGGCCACTGCTTCGGCGGCGAGGTCGTTCGCAATGAACGGATCATGCACGGCAAGACTTCGTTGATTCATCACGACGGGCAGGGGGTCTTTCGCGGGCTCAGCAATCCCTTCGAAGCCACGCGCTATCACAGTCTGGTCATCAAGCGGGCCACGTTCACCAATCCGGATTTCGTCGTCACTGCCTGGACCGATGAAGAGGAGATCATGGGAGTGCGGCATCGCAGCTGGCCGCTGCACGGCGTGCAATTTCACCCCGAGAGCTTTCTGACGCTGGAAGGTCCGAAGCTGTTGCGAAACTTCATCGAGCTGTAGGGCTCATTCCCTGCGGAGAAGTTGGCGCGCAAAAAAAGAAGGCCCGCGGGGAGCTGGTCCGGGGCCTTCCAATCAGGATGGAACAGGAGTACGAGCTAGCCGCGTCCTTCAGGATGCGGGCGGAAGACGCGCTGACCGCGTCGGTTGTAGCCGGAGATGAAGCCGTTGCCGTCGGTGGTGCCGGAGACATGGTCGCCGGCCTCGGGCCGCTGGGCGCCGATGGCGCGATAGATCTCGGCGGTTCGCAGCCCCGCCTTTCGTCCACGATCGATCAGGGTTCGGTAATCGGTGTGTTTCATGACAATGCCTCCGGGCCGATGCGTTCTGTTCCGAGAAGTTCTTGCTTGCCCATGCTGGTGAAAGCACGTGCTATACCAAAGCTAGCATGCTTATCTGCTCCAGGCGGGCGCGCAATGCAAGTCATTCATATTTATCGGGATACGATCTTGGAAAATTCAGGCTGTCTTTGCCAGAGTGCCAGCCACCCGGGCCGAACCCTGGCAAAATCATACAGCCCTGTCCATTCTTGCTTTGCCTGACGATCAGGTAGAGTGTGGGGATGACGCTGGTTTTCCTGCGGTGTTGTTGTTTCACTCCAGCAACCGACCTAGAATGGCTCAGCATCTTCCAACCACTGCAACACGTCGAATGGGAGACACCAACATGTTAACGCCCCTGTCGCGAAGGTTTGCGCTGGCTTGCTTGCTGGCGGTGGTGCTGGCCATGCCCACTGCGGGGGCGGAGCCCGCTTCGCTCAAGTGGATTCCTGCGGATGCGGCGTTTTATACGGTCAGCCTGCACAATCGCGAGCAGCTCGAGGCGCTGCTCAACAGCAAGGCCGTGGGACGCTTGAAAGAACTGCCCGCTTACAAGCTGTTTATCAAGAAGATGGAAGACGAGCTGGCCAAGCCGGGCAGCCCGCTCGAGCAATATCGCGCCTTCGCCAAGGACCCCGAGAACCAGCAACTCGTCGAGCTCGCCGGCGACATGCTCTCCCACGAATTCTTCGTGTACGGGGGCAACTCCTTCGTTGGCTCCGTCGACCTGGTCATTGACGTGTTCGCCTCGGTGTATGCCGGCGCCATCGTGGCCCAGCAAGCTGCCCTGGGAGGCGCGCCGGACGACCGCGAGATGCAACGCGCCATCCTGGAAGCACTGGCCGAGAAGAGCGAACAGATCGCCATCCCGGAGCTGGTCATCGGCTTCAAGCTGGGTAACACCTCGCGGGCCGACGCCCAGCTCAAGCGGCTCGACGCCGTGTTGAAGCAAGCCATCAAGCAGAGCAAGGAAGTCAAGTTCACGTACAAGAAGGTCAAGATCGGCGGCGGGGACTTCTATAACCTCGCCCTCGACTTCAAGCAGTTCCCCTGGAATGAACTGCGTCTCGATCGTCTCGAAGATCAGCCCGGCGAGTTCGACAAGGTCAAGGACCGGCTCAAGCAGCTGACGCTGAGCGTGAACCTCGGTGTACGCGACGACTATCTGATCCTGGCGATCGGGCCGTCCAACGCCGTGCTGGAGAAGCTGGGGCAGGGCCCGAAGCTCGGCGACCGCGACGAACTCAAGCCGCTCGCCAAGCACGCCGACAAGAAGATCATTGCCCTCGATTACGTCAGCAAGGCGTTCAATGCCAAGCTCAGCACCACCAAGGAAGAGATCGACAACATGATGAAGGAGGGCAAGAACCTTCTTCAGCTGGCCGATCTGCCCGCCGATCTGAGCA
>JBFWSD010001199.1:0-2889 GCA_050248575.1 Gemmataceae bacterium | reverse complement strand
AGACAGCAATGGGTACGTTCATCACGCGTTTCAAATGCTGGCTGCCGCCCTCATGTGCTCCTGGTTCTTGTGGGGGCTCTTTCGTTTAGGTGTTCTAAGGGATGGCTGCCGGCTGCTGCTGGCCGACGATCCTCTCGGGGTCTCAAAGCCCATCAAACGAAAACAGCCGACGACCTCTGGAGTCACCGGCTGTCACAAGTCGGGGCGAGAGGATTTGAACCTCCGACCTCACGGTCCCGAACCGTGCGCTCTAGCCAAACTGAGCTACGCCCCGTTACTCATCCATCCTAGGCTCACCTGGGTTTTTGTCAACGCCAACCAGCCACCCGGCGCGGGCGGCTTTTCGCGCGGTTGCTGCTGGATTGCTTGTGGCGATCTGGTTAAGATCTAGCCGTCCCGGCAAATCCGGTGGTCCCGTTTTCCCTGGGCTGTGCCCGCATCTTGACACTGACTCGCGGTCTGGCGAATATCGTCCCCTTCCGTCCAGCGCGACGAGGCGCGTTCGCCGTCTGTCTTGATGCGGCGGCCCGTAGATCCACTGGCAACCATGACTGCTCATGCGCGGACGAGCTACGACCAGATCCCGTACGAGAGCTATCCCTACGCCCAGACGCATCCGAACCGGATGGCGACGGTGGCCTACCTGCTGGGCCATCGCGCGCCGCCGATCGATCGCTGTCGCGTCCTCGAGCTGGGCTGCGCCAACGGCAGCAACCTCATCCCGATGGCCGCCACCTTTCCGCACTCGGAATACCTCGGCATCGACCTGTCGGGCCGGCAAATCGACGACGGGCTGCGCCTGCTCCGCAAGCTCGCCCTCGACAACATCTCCCTCAAACGCATGAGCGTTCTCGACGTCGGCGCCGAACTGGGCCGCTTCGACTACATCATCTGCCACGGTTTGTATTCCTGGGTCACCGCCGAGGTGCAAGACAAGGTGCTGGCCATCTGCGCCGACAACCTCAACGAGGAAGGGCTCGCCTTCGTCAGCTACAACACCTACCCGGGCTGGCATGCCCGCGGCATGATTCGCGACATGATCACTTATCATGCCGGCGACGCGCTGCAGCCCACGGCCCGGCTGGGCAAGGCCCGCGGGCTCCTCGATTTCCTCGCCGAATCCCTGGCCCGCGAGGGCCGACCCTACGGCCAGCTCCTTCGCTCCGAAGTGGAAGCCATCCGCAGCAAGTCGGACTCCTACCTCTTTCACGAGTACCTGGAAGACTCGAACGAGCCGGTCTACTTCCATGAGTTTGCCCGCCGCGCTGGCGACAAGGGGCTCTACTACCTCGGCGAGGTCGACCTGGGCACGACGGTGGCCGGCTTCTTCCCCGCCGAGATCGAGATGCTGCTGCAGAAGATGGCCCCGGATCCGATCCGCCGCGAACAGTATCGCGATCTGCTCCTGAACCGGCGTTTCCGGCAGACGCT
The DNA here is from genome assembly GCA_050248575.1 of Gemmataceae bacterium. GTDB lineage: Bacteria > Planctomycetota > Planctomycetia > Gemmatales > Gemmataceae > JBFWSD01. The sequence continues at coordinate 1,458 of JBFWSD010001199.1, read as the reverse complement.
GCTCTGGCGCAAGGCGTCGACGCCGACCTTCGCGCTGAAGCTGGACCGACTGTCGGCCCTGCATGTGTCGTCGCCGGCGCGGCCCGTCGAGGGCGACAGCAACGTGGGCAGCGATGTCAGCGAACGCTTCGAGGTCCCCGGCGTGACGGCGATCGATTGTTCCGAGCCGATCGTGAAGGCCGCGCTGCGGCACCTGGCCGAGGTGTGGCCGCGCACCGTGCCGTTTGACGATCTGTGCGATGCGGCCCGCGCCTGGCTGAGCGGTGCGTCCAGTCCGGCCCACAAGGAGCAAGATACCCAGCAGCTGGGCCGATTCCTGCTGACGGCCCACGCCAAGTCGGCGGGCCGGCTCGTCGAGCTGCACCTCTATCCCCCCACGCTGGTGGTCAACATCGCCAGCAGGCCGGTGGCCAGCCGCCTGGCCCGCGCCCAGGCCGAGACCAGCAACACCGTCACCAATGTCCGCCACGAGCCCGTCGACCTCGACGAGCTGGGCCGCCACCTCATCCAGCTCCTCGACGGCAAACACAACATGACCGACTTCGTGGAAGCGATCTTACAGCTCACCCGCGCCGGCAAGCTGGTCGTCGAAGAGTGGGGCCGGCAAGTCACCGACGAAGACACCCTGCGCCGACTCATTCACATCAAGGTCGAGGAACAGCTGCAACGGCTGGCCAGCTACGCCCTGCTGGTAGGCTGAAACGACGTGCCTTGGCGAGCCGGGCGCGTTGGCTCCCGGAGAAAAGCAGCGAGCATCAGTCCTGCTACTTCTTCAGGTAGTCCAGCAGCTTCCGGGCCGCGGCCGCGGCGAAGGCCGGGTCGTTGATGTGAAGGTCCAGTTCCACCAGCTCCACGTGCGGGCTGACCCAGTTGCGAATCGACTGGAACAGGGCCTGGTCCGCTTCCGGCCACCAGAAGGGCTGCCCGTCCGCGTCGATGGCCGACACGCCCTTGCGTGGGATCAAGATCGCCGTCTTTCCCCGGGCGGCACTGGCTTTCTCGGCGATCTCCTTGCCCAGCTGGTCGTTCTCATCGGGCGTGGTACGCATCAGCGTGACCGTGGGGTTGTGCTGATAGATGCGGCGCTCCTTGAACTTATCGGGCATCGTGTCGCGCGGGCCAAAGTTGACCATGTCGAGAGCGCCCAGCGAGATCACCTGCGGCACTCCCTTGATGGCGGCAGCGGTCAGGCGATCTTTGCCCGCGGTCAGGATGCCGCCGACCAGTTCGTCGGCCAGCTCGGTGGTGGTAATATCGAGCACGCCCTGAATGAGGCCGTCGTTCACGAAGGATTCCATGGTCATGCCGCCCGTGCCCGTGGCGTGGAAGACGAGCACCTCGTAGTTGCTTTGCTCGAGCACCTTGCGGGCCGCCTCCACGCAGGGCGTGGTGACGCCGAACATGGACGCGGTAAAGAGCGGCTTGTCGCTGTCCGGCGGCGGCGCGGCCGTCGCACCC
>JBFWSD010001198.1:0-2890 GCA_050248575.1 Gemmataceae bacterium | reverse complement strand
CTTGCCGGAGATGTTGGCCTCCCACCAGGCCACGCCGGCAGTGATTTCCAGGGGACGGATCTTTTCGTTGTAGTTCTTGATGAACTTGCGCGCCCGATCGGTGGTCTGGGCGTCGGCCCGTGCTGCAGGCGCCATCATCGACAGGCAAAGCGCCAGCGGCAGCAACACGACCAGCAACATGCGCAGATAGAACATGAGCGCGTCTCCTCGTGCAGGTTGGGATGTGGCGATGCTGGAGGGATTGTCGCACGAAGAGCCAGAGCTGACAAGGTTCTGACGCCCCTGCGGAGCTTCCGCAGGCTCTCATCCGTTAGCCCGACGCGTCAGCGAGGGTTAGCCCGACGCGTCAGCGAGGGTTAGCCCGACGCGCCAGCGAGGGTTAGCCCGACGCGTCAGCGAGGGGCTCAACGTAGCGGTTCTTCCTTCAACTCGGCGAGCTTGAGGTCGCGGCGTTCGACCGGCGTGAGGAAGGAGAAGTCGGCCTCTGCGCCCGCATGCTTGAGGGCACGCAAAGCGGGCTGCCGTCGCGACAGCCTCGTCCAGACGCGATAGAGATACACACTGGGCCGCGCCTCGTGAGGCCGCATGGCCCGGGCAATCGACAGTTCGCCCGCGGCCTGGAACAGTAGCCCTTCCGTCGGCAGCTCCCCTTCCGGATCGGGCAACAGCTCTCGTTCCAGCGCCAGGTAATAGAGACCGATGCCGCGATGAAGATGTTCGCGGTACTCGTCCGCGCCACTCATGGCAATCTTGGTAAGCCGGCTGTGGCAGTGGATCAAGTCGGCCCGGGCCGACTCGCCGCGCTTCTGGGCTTCGGCGTCAAAGCGTTCGAATTCATTGCGGGCCGCCTTCGGCTTCTCGAGCCGATAGAGCAGCTCGGCATAATGTGAACGCACGGCAGCATGATCGGGGTTGGCATCGAGATAGTGGCCCAGATGCTGGCAGGCCCGATCTTCCTCACCCACTTCGAGATAGGCGGCGGCCAGGCTGAGATGGCTGTGAGTAAAGCCCGGATCGAGCTGCAAGGCTTGCTTGTAGAGACCGATGGCGTCGCGAACTTGCCCGGCGCGCATGGCAGTCTGCCCGGAGGCCCAGAGCTTGCCGGCCTCGACACGCGATTGGCTCACTTCGAGCTGAGGGAGCGACTGGCAGCTCACGCTCGTCATGATCAGCAACAGCCCAAACCAGCGCGCACGCATTCCGGCACCCCGAACGTCGTGTTGGCGGAGATTGACGATTCTCGCGATCGTAGCAGTGGTATCGTTTGGGAAGGGCCGCGGCGCTGAATAAAAGAATCAGACTAAAGTCTGTGCTTCCTGGGATTTGCCGAGCGAAGAGTCCGGGAGGCGCCGCAGGGTTCACCACGTTTGCCTGCATTTCCAGGTGGCCCTCATCCGCCCCCTTTGCGGCCGCGCCGGGCCGAATTGCTGCCAGTTTCGAGAAAACAGTGAGTCGAGGCGAGTTCCGGAATCGATGTAAGATGGGTGTCCCATTGTTCCGGGTGAGAGACTATGCGCCGCGTATTGTCGACATGGTTGGTTGCCCTACTGATCGCACCGCTGGGCGGCTGCGCCATGGGCATTCCCTGTCGATACACCGAATCGGTCGAGCTGGCGCGACCCGAGCCCGCGCTGCCTCCCACCGAGCGGGGCAAGCTGGAACAAGAGTTTGTCGATGCCATCCAGCCCGTTGCTTTCAAAGAGGAAGCGCCGGCCGCAGCGGCGCCGGGCTATCGCGCGCTGAGTGTCTTCGAATGTCAATGCCTGGCGGCCGGCGCCTCGACGCTGGCCAACCTGCTCGACCAGGAACGCTGGACGCCGCCCACTTGCCCCAGGCTGAATCAGGTCTGTCACAAGCGGCAGACGCAGATGCGCGACGCCTTGCTCTTCTACACGGCCCTCGAGGCGCGCAATCGCCAGGCGGGCGGCGCCCTCGAAGTCTACTACCGCATCGCCGAAGGAGAGGCCCGTATCGAGCTCGTCCAGGAAACCCTCACCTTCCTCGATGAGGCACTGGCCAAGACCAAGGACCTGGTGCGCCAGGGCATCGCCGGGCAGCAAGACTACGAGAGCGTGCTGCGCCAGCGCATCGAGTTTGCCACTCACCTTGTCGAGCTGAAACTGGCGGTCGACACCCTCAATGCCGAGCTGAAGCAGTTGCTTGGCATGAGCCCGGCGGCAGGCACGGTTAATTGCGCCGACGGTACGATGGCGCTGGCGGATGCCGAGAACTGGCGGATCCGGCCCACCTTGGAAGGGGACCTGCCGCCGCGCCGTCTGGAAGCGCGGGAAGCGATCCAGACCGCGCTCTCCTATCGCCCCGAGCTAGGCTTGCTGGATTTTGTGGCGACCAATCTCGACCTGGCGACCTTGCCCGTGGTGCGCGAGCTCTTGAAGAGCTTCAATGCCTTGCTGGTGAAGCAGCCTAGCCGCGGGCAGGCACTCGTGCTCGTCGTGAAGCTGCTCAAGGGGACGTTGCAAGAAGAAGTGTCATCGGCACGGAGCAAGATTCTCAGTCAGCTTCGTGAGCGCGAGCGGCAGGTGATGAAGGAAGTCACCCAGGCCGTGGCGGAAGCCAACGCCCGGGCCGAACTCGCCCAGCTGGCCAGGCAGCAAGTGGAAAGCCGACTAAATACCGTGAAGGATCTGGAAGAAAAGAGCCGGCGCGGCATCGTCGGCTTTCAGACACTGACCGAAGCCCGCCTCAGCTGGCTGAAGGCTCGTGGCGAGGCCATCGTCGCCGTGTCGAAGTGGCACATGGCCCTCTCGAGGGTGCGGCAAGCCCAGGGCGTCTTGGCCCTTGAATGCGGTTTCGGGCTGGCCGAAGAATCTTGCCCGCTGCCCGCTGCGGAAGCCCCGACCGAGGTGCAGGAGCCGGAAACGCATGATTC
>JBFWSD010001197.1:0-2891 GCA_050248575.1 Gemmataceae bacterium | reverse complement strand
AGCAACACGCTCATGGTCGGCGAGGATGTGCCCGAGAAGAACAAGCATTCGGGCTGGGCGTTCGGCAATCATGCCGTGGCCACGTGCGGCGTCGCCCCCAATGCCAGGAAATCGGATGGCACGGAGTACTCTGCCCTCGATTGGCCCAACGTCTATTCGTTCCATAGCCGGCACCCGGGCGGCATCAACTTCGGCTATGCCGACGGCTCGGTGCACTTTGTCTCCGACCACATCGCGCTCGACACCTATCGTGCCCTGGCCACCTATGCCGGCGGCGAGGTCGTCACCGTGCCGTGACCCGCAGAGCGCGGAACTGGTGGTTCTCGAAGGTGTTCAGATCCGGATGAAGATCTTCTGGCGGTACATCCAGTAGCACGCCAGCCAGAAGCACAGGCCAATGAAGGTCGCCTGCAGCATGGGTTCGTACAGCTTGCCCCACATCAGGAACACTTCCGGCCCGAAATAGCGTTTCAGCGTGTCGCGCATCCACGGCTTGAGCAGCTGCCCCATGCAGTAGATGGCGATCGAGTTCATGCCCACCACCAGGAGCGGAAAGGACCAGCGCTGGTAGCCGAGCACGTCGATGATGGCATAGAGGGCAGCCAGGATGAGGCAGCACCAGCCCGTGGAAAACAGCGTCCACGACGGCGTCCAGATGCGTTTCACCAGCGGGCAAACGCCAGTGAGGTTGAGTAACTGCCCGGCGGCGATGCCGGCCAGCCCGGCGATCACCAGCACCTTGAGCTTGTCGGCGTGCGACCGTTTCGAGCGCAACAGTTCGCCGCACATCAAGCCGAAGATCATTGTCGCCAGCGAGGGCAGAAAGTTGATGGTCTGGTAGCCGCCTTTGTTGAACACGTAGGGCTGGTCGCGCGGCAGCCAGTTGAGGAAGACCAGGTCGATGGCCTGCCCGACGTTGGCGCTCTTGTGCCAGGCGGGAGAGATTCCTTCCAGGTTTTCTTGGGCCCACGCGTGCGTCACGCCCACGCTCGGGTTGCCCGTCGCCAGGTCGATGCCGGCGTGGCCATACATCGGATAAGTGACGTAGAGGAGCCAGACGCCGACCAAAAGGGCCGCCGCCACCTTGGCCTGCGTCTGCCAGGTTCGGCCCCAGAGAAGAAACAAGAGCGCGTAGCCCAGGCCGATCTGCGACAGCACGTTCATCAGCGACATCTCGGGAGTCGGCTTCCAGTTCGAGATCAGGAAGATGCCAAGCAAGACGAGCACGACCGAACGCCAGGCGGCGTGGCCAAACATCCGCAGGTAGGATTGGCCCGCGCGGGCGCGCTTCACGTAGGAGTAAGCCATCGACACGCCGACCATGAACATGAACGAGGGCTGGATCAGGTCCCAGTAGCCGCAGCCCACCCACTCGACATGTTCGAACTGATAATGCACGGCACTCCAGAAGGCGGAGTTGCCCGAACCTTTGAGATGCTGCTGGGCGGTCTGGGCCAGCCCGAAGCCGGCGAAGGCCAGCGTGACCATGATGAGACCGCGGTACACATCGAGCGACTGCAAGCGCTGCGAAGTCGCGGGCCGCGCCTCTTCGGCAGGGGGAGCGGCCGGCGTCGCTTCCACGTGCTCGACGCTGCCGTTTTTCTCGGTGGCGGATTCGGCGGCGGATGTGTTCATGGTGGGTCCTCGGCTGGTGGGGACGGCGTGCGGTTGGATAGAGGAGAGTATACCGTCGCGCCGCGCGGTTTGCTCGACTTTACCGGCAAACGCACAATCGTTACCACCCCACCCACCCGCACGGCACGCGCTGCCCGCAGAGTCAGTTCGATCCTTCCGCGCGGCGTTTCCCCTATGATGCAAGCCACCGGCACGCCGCTGCCGATGCATCCACTGTTGCCCTGTTTTGATAGGAGGCCAACGGATGTTGAAGAAAGCGTGGCTGTCTCTCGCGGGCTGCTTGCTCCTCGCGGGCACCGGGTTGGCCCAGCCTATGTATGTGGACACGGACGAACCGGCCAACGCGCCACGCTTCTACTTCAGCGCCGACTACCTGATGTGGTGGATCAAGGATGCCCCGGTGCCCGTGCCTCTGGTGGTCACGGGGGGCAGCCCCGCCAATCAATCGCCGCAGATCGGTGTGCCCGGCGTGGTCACGCTCATCGGCGGCAACGACGTCGAGAATCAACTCCGTCACGGCGGACGCTTCACCGCGGGCTACTGGCTCGATCAAGCAGGCAGCCTCGGCTTCGAGGGCAGCTACTTCTTTCTGGGCAGCCGTACCGTGAGCCAGCGCGTCAGCTCCAATGCGGCGCCCGGCGCGCTGCTCCTGACGTTGCCCTTCTTCGATGCAACGCTGCCCGGGGAAAGCTCCACGCGCATCGCCTTGCCGGGCGGCTTCCAGGGGACGGCTGTATTATCGATCGATAGCCGCCTGCAAGGCTACGAGGCCAACGGGCTGATCAACATGGTCGACCGCAGCCGTTGCCGACTCGACTTCCTACTCGGGTTTCGCTACCTCGACCTGGACGAGAACCTGTCGTTCACCACCGACAGCACGAGTGTCTTTCCGCCCGCCGACATCTTCCGCACGCTGGACAGTTTCTCCACCAGCAACGAGTTTTACGGCGGGCAGTTCGGCGTCAAGCTGCGGCATCAGCGGGGCCGCGTCAGCTTCGGCTCGACCATGAAAGTGGCCTTCGGCTCCATGCACGAGACGGTGCAGATCCTGGGCGGGCTGGCCACCAACGACTTCAACAACCTTGGCCCGGTGCAGCTCTTCCCCGCGGGCTACTTGACCGCACCCACCAACATCGGCAAGCAGACCGAGGATCGTTTCGCCGTCATCCCGCAGATCGACCTGAATGTGGGCTTCGACGTCACCTCGTTCGCACGCCTGCTGGTAGGCTATTCGTTCCTGTACGTGAGCGACGTGG
>JBFWSD010001196.1:0-2891 GCA_050248575.1 Gemmataceae bacterium | reverse complement strand
GCAGGCACAATAACATGATCGAAATCGTCCCCTTCCGGCATATCTTCCATGTCTTTCAGGATCCGCGCGACACGATCACTCACCACGTTCCGGCCTCCCTCTTTAAACAGTTTGTACTCTTTCGCCCCTTCTTAAAACGGATTGATAATGATCGGCCTGACTCTTGCTAGTATGTACCCCGGTATCTGGTTTTGTTTGTGCCCGCTCATGAAAGCAATGTTCTCGAAAATCTGTTCAATCGTCAACTCAAGAGCGACTCGTTGTCCAGTGAGTCGAAAATCAGCTATGACGCGCCGGTTTATCAGGTCCGCTGGCAACCAATCGGGACTCTCCAAGTACATTTGCAGAGCACGAATATTAGGATCCACTCGTCCTCCGACAATCCTACCTATTCACGAGATTAGCGTCCGAACCCCTGCGAACAACTATGTCGAGTCAGTTTCCCACTCCCGAGGGGCAAAAACAAGGGCGCAGTCCTAGGGCCGGATTCCCGGCCGCGCGCCGCACGAAAACGAGGCCGAGGATGTCCCCGCACTGGACCGACGAGGCCCCATCCGGGCAATCGCAACGGACAGACAAACCTGACACGTACTTTTCCCCGGCCCGGCGCATCATTATGGGAAATTAGCCCGCTGCGCTGCGAACGGGAGGTGTCGAATGCTCTGTCAACCAGTGTCGCTCTGTGTCAACAACCGATTGCGAAAGTCGTGTGGCCAGCATGACTTGAGGCGATTGTTTGCGCACTTTTCCCCTTTCGGGGCCGGCCTGCTGACGCAAAGCACAATCCCGCAATGGCTAAGAGCAGACAGAAATAGGCCTTCATTGCGCAAGCGGAGCCGTCTACTGGGGATTTCTCACAAGAACTGCCGCGGCCAGCAGTCATGCCCACAAGAACGAACTGGCCGCGATCATCGTGAAGACCAGTGTGTAGTGCTCGGAGGACTCCGACCGCCGGATAGCGCTGCGGATCGAGCATGCTGGCGGCCAGTTGCAGCGCGCTCGACGCAAGCACCGCCCACCAGCGATCTTGCGGTGCCTGGTGCACGCAAGCTGGCCCACGGGCTACTACCCGCTTGCACACTTGGGGTTCGGCGTTTTTCGCCCCAAGTCGGCGATTTACAAGGACCTGGGGCAGCGGCGCAACGGCCTTCGGTGTGCAACCGAAGTGTGCAAGCGGCGGGATCGCTGTCACCCCAAAATCCGGTTCGAGGAAAAAAAATGAGAGCGCGATGCAGTTCACTGCTGGTTCGAATTGAGTCGGCTGCCGCGCCGGATGGCGCTGCCGCCGAACTGATCGCGGATGGCATCGACGACCTGATCGAGAGCCGCCTGCCGCTGGTGCGTGTTCGTCTCGAACATGTCGCGCTGCACGACCTCTTCTTGCGTGAGTCGGCTGGCGCCGACCCCCAGCAGCCGAACGGGCAAGAGATCGGGCGTGAGTCCGCATTCCAGGAGTGCGGCCGCCGTCTGCCAGATGATGTCGGTCACGTCGGTGGCCTCGGGCAACGCGTGCGAGCGCGTGCTGGTGCGAAACTCGGAGGAGCGAATCTTCACCTCCACGGTCTTCGCCCGCAGTTGGTGGTGCCGCAGGCGGCTGGCCAGGTGATCGACCAGGTCGAGCAGGCAGCCCCGCAGGACTTCGCGGTCGCCGATGTCGTCAGCGAAGGTGGTCTCGGTGCTGAGGGACCTGGCCTCGCGATCGGGGACGACACGGCGGTCGTCGCGGCCCTGGGCCAGTTCCCGGAGATGGCGGCCCGCTTCGCCGAAGTGGTGCACGACCACACCTTCATCGAGGGCGGCCAGCTGGGCGACGGTGCGAATGCCCAGCGCGTGCAGACGCTGGCGGCCCTTGTTGCCCACGCCCCAGAGCCGTTCCACGGGCAAGGGCGCAAGGAAGTCGGTGACGCGTTCGGGCTCGATGACGATGAAGCCGTCCGGCTTGCCGTGATCGCTGGCCAGCTTGGCGAGGAACTTGTTGGGGGCCACGCCGACCGAGGCGGCCAGCCCGGTCTCGGCGCGGATGCGTGCCTTGATGGCGCGGGCCATCTGCTCGGCGGGGCCAAAGAGCTGTTCGCAGCCCGCCACGTCGAGGAAAGCTTCATCGAGGCTGAGCGGTTCCACGAGCGGCGTGAAGGCCAAGAAGATGTCGCGAATCTGGCGGCTGATGGCTGCATAGTGCCCCATGCGCGTGGGCAGGTAGACACCTTGCGGGCAACGCCGCCGCGCCGTGGCCATCGGCATCGCGCTATGCACGCCAAACTTGCGGGCCGCATACGAGGCCGCACTGACCACGCCGCGCTTGCCGAGTCCGCCGACGATGATGGGCAGCCCGCGCAGCTCGGGACGATCGCGCTCCTCCACCGACGCATAGAACGCGTCCATGTCCACGTGCAGGATCGTCAAGGGCGGCGGCATGGTGGCACTCAATCGAACAGGTTGCGCTGGGCAATCCGCAAGTTCAGCGACTGGCTTGCCTTGGTGCTGGAGGTGACCTTGATGGTATAGTTGCCCCGTTCGCTGGCACGCACCTTCCAGGTGACCGGGCTGTTCTCGAACTTGGCGTTGGCGGGCAAGGTCGGCACATCTTGCGTCGCCTTGCCGTCGACGAGGGTCAGGCCCTCGGGCAGTTCGAGAGTGACCGTCTCGCCTGGCTTGGGCCGGGAAACAAGGGCCGTCACCGTGAAGGTGGCATCGACATTGAGCGAGCCGCCGACGGTGAGACCGAGCTTGCCGCCCCCTTCCCCGCCGGCAATCTTGCCCAGGCCGTAGGCAAAGCCGAGCTCGCGCGACTGGCCCGGGCCGAGCTCGCGTTCGGGCCAGTACATGACGACAGCCGAATCGGGCACGCCGCGGCGGCCCATGGGCAGGTTCACGCTGGACATGCTCTTCAT
>JBFWSD010001195.1:0-2892 GCA_050248575.1 Gemmataceae bacterium | reverse complement strand
ACCGTGTCGCGCCGGCACACGCGCACCACCGCCGGCTCCGAAGGGCCCGGGCTCGTGCGCCGCGGACTGAACGGCGTCAAGCTGATGGCCCGCGGCACGGCTGCAACGGGCCGCTTCCTCTGGCGCAACTACACGCCGCGCCGCGCGCTGGCGGCCTCGGTCCTGCTCGTCGGCATCGTCGGTGCCCTTTACTTCTACATCAGCTCCCTTGCCAATCAGACCGATCCGGAGGTGGTGCAGCCCAGCGGCAAGCTCGATCGCTACGGCGACCCGCTGCCCGTCGACGCCCGGGCCCGCCTGGGCACACAACGTTTCCGCGCTCCCAATAACGTGGGCAACATCGCCATCAGTCCTGATTGCAAGCTGGTGGCCGCCACCAGCAGCGGCAACGAAGTCATCGTCTGGGACCTGGAAACGGGCAAGGAAATACAGAAGCTCGAGGGCAACCAGGGCGACTTCCAGCGGCTTGCCTTCGCCAACGACAACAAGACTCTGGCGGCCGCCGACAGTGAGAACACGATCGGCTTCTGGGACCTCTCTTCCGGCAAGAAGCTGCGCCGCCTGCGCGGGCATCAGGGCCGCGTCACCTTCCTCGAGTTTGCCCCGCGCGGCGACATCCTCGCCTCCGTCAGCAACGATCGCAACGACTATACCGTCCGCATCTGGAACACCACCACCGACGATACGCTGCAAGTGTTGAACCACCAGGGCTACGTGTACCGGATGGCCTTTGCTCCCGACGGCAAGACGCTGGCCACCAGCTGCAGCGATCGCAAGCTTCGCGCCTGGAACGTTGAAGACGGTAAGCAGCGCTACGAGATCGACTGGCCCCGAACTGCTTCGTACACGTTGATCGCTTTCTCGGGCGACGGCAAGCAACTGCTGGCAGGAGCCACCGACGGGATCCACCGCTGGGACGCCGCGACGGGCCAGCCTCAGCCCAACCTCACGGTGGCAGGCAAGCCAACTCCTGTCAACGGGCTGGTCACCGCCTCGACCAAACCGCTCCTCGCCACCTGGTATAGCCAGCAGCCCTTGCGGCTCTGGGACAGCACGAGCGGGCAGCAGCTCTTCGAACTCGAAGAGAGTATGCCACGCACTCCCACTGCCTACAGCTTCAACGCCGATGGCTCGAAGTTGATTTTTGTCGACAACCTGCTCTCGATCACCATTTGGTCAACCACCACGGGCAAACGCATCTTTCAGAATGACGGCCACGGGAAGAGCATTCGCAACCTGGTCTTCTCGAGCGACAGCAAGCAGCTGGCGTCGGCGGGTACGGACGGCACCGTGCGCTACTGGAATACCGAGACCGGCGAGGCCCTGTATCGGCCCCTGTACATCAACGTGTCGCAGAATACCCCCTTTGGCTTCACCGATGACAACAAGCACATGCTGGTCAGCACTGGCATTTTCGAGCCAACTGCGCCAGTGACACGGGCGATCCGCTCCTTCCCCCTCAAAGCTCCGCTCACCACCTCGACAGGCATCCTGTTCCCCGATGGGGAAAAAGCGCTGCTGATCAAGACCACGGCGCCACAGGCGGTTGGGGTGATCGACCTCAAAGGCAACATCCAGCATGTCTTCCCCGACGCCAAGCCCACCTCCGGGCTGATGGCACTTGCCGCCAACGGCAAGTATGCGGCCGTGAACTGTCAGGACGGCATCCGGATCTGGAACCTCGCCGACAATTACAAGCAGTTGAAGACGATCCCCGGAGACAGCGTGTTCCTGCTGGCCTTCGCCCCGGACGGGAAGACGCTGGCGGCCGCCGATAATCGTTTCATTCATCTCTGGAACGTGGAATCCGGGCAGAAACTGGGACAGCTCGACGCGGGTGGCATCTCGCTCAGCACCCTCGCCTTCACCAGCGACGGCAAACACGTCTTTGGCGGGGACGATTCGGGCTATCTCTACGTGTGGAAGGTTGGGACCGAGAAGCACGCGCACCATCGTCGCGCTCATAACGAAGGCATCACGGCCCTCGCACTTTCACCCGATGGCAAGACCCTCGCCACGGGCAGCAACGACACAACCATCCTCCTCTGGGAAGCGGGCAAGCTGGTCGAGGCGGCAAAGTAAGCGTCCTCTACTCCATCCGCCGCCCGTACTTCTTCCACACTGCCGGATCGACGTTCCAGGCGATCGTCTTCGCCGAACCGTCGCAGAAGGTGACGTTGATGCCGTACTGGTGCGAGCTGCCGAAGATGGTGTAGTTGGTCCAGCCCTTCTGATCGCGGCGCGGCAGGTCATAGGTAACGCGGAAGTTGTCGTTATTGAAACCGGTGTACTGGCATTCGTTGTCGGCGCCGTCTTCGCCTGTGTAGTAGTGATCGGGGTTGAGGTACTTCTCCGCCACCAGCAGCGTCTGGCTGGTCCCCTTGTCAATCTGCGAGATGCGAATCTCGCTACGTTCGAAGCTCACGCCCGTGAGGCCGGAAGTGTCGTGCCAGCCAGTCCAGGCGTCATCGCTGGGGGCAGGCATCCACGAACCGGGGCCGGCAAAATACTGATTGACGTTCTGATCGCCGGCGTTGATGGCATAGTCGGTGCGAGCCAAGAGCGGCGCCGTACTGTTGGCGAAGTAATAGGTGTAGCCGTAGTAGTTCTTGAACGGGCCATAGTTGCGGCGATTGGGGCAGTTCAGCAAGGGCAAGGGCGCAGCCACCAGCTGAGCCATGGCCGCCTGGATCTGGGCGTTGGTGCCGCCTTTGGCCACGTCGTGCAGGTTGGCCTGATCGATGAAGGGCAAGATACTGTAGGCCCAGCCGGCCGGCTGATGTCGGCCAAAGCCAGCATCGGGATGGCCGACCCAGAACCAGCCCCAGCCCCCGGAGGGCAAGTTGTTGTGCGTGCCCGCGCAGTGAATGCACGCGGCGACAACCTGTCGAA
>JBFWSD010001194.1:0-2893 GCA_050248575.1 Gemmataceae bacterium | reverse complement strand
TCCCGATTACGAACTGGTCCGCAACCGCCGCATGAATTTCGGCAAGCGCCAGGGGCAGCAAGCCCTGGCGGTGCTCGGGCAGAGCTGGTTCGACGATTGCAAGGTCCCTGGCCTGACGCTCGAGTCCTATGCCCAGGTGCAGCGCCGCCTCGAGACCTTTTCCGTGCAAGCCAACTGGTGGGAATCGCTCGACGAAGCGGGCTGGCAGATCGGCGAACGCTGGCGGCAACTGCCCGTCGAAATCAACAAGCTGCTCGACAGCGCCAGCACCAGCGAGCTGTCCAAGGCACTCGCCGAATTGCAGAGCGGCGACATCCTGGCCCGCAAGATCAGCGCCGACCTCGGCAAGCTGCTCACGGGCGTGCCCGCGGAACGTTATCGCGTGCTGATGGTCGAGCGGCTGCTCCTGGCGCAGGCGACGCGCACGCTCGACGATCACTACTTCGCCCTCGATCCCAGCGATGAGCCCTATTTTCGAAGCGCCGGCGTCCTCTTCGTCGATGATGCCCAGCGGCTGGAAGAGAGGCAAACGCCGACGCAGGCCGTGTCGGACATGCGCGGCAAATTGCAGCAGCCGGGCACCCTCATCTTTGCCGGCGCGCAAGCCTACCAGTGGACCACCGAACCGATGGTGAAGCTGGACTACAAGCTCCAGCCCGCGGATGGGGCCTGGGTGCCCAAGGGGCTGCCCGTGGTCTGGGTCGAGCCCGGCATGGACCTGGAATCGCAATCCCCCATGGCGGGCAACCGCCTGGTCCGCGAAGTCGGCGACAAGCAACCGGCCCAGCCCCTCGCGTGCAGCCTGATCAGCAAGACCTTGCAGGACGCCGACGCGAATCCGCCCACCACACCGCAGATCACGCCAACGCAGTTCAATGTGCACGGCATTTATCGCGGGCAGCACGTGTTGCTGTCCACCAAGGTGAACCTGTTCTTGCTGCCCAACAATACCTGGTATCACACGCCCTTGCCGCTGCATGCCAGTGTGTCGGTGCGGGCCGCCAACCCGATCACCTCGCAATTCGGCGCGTCCACGGGCAAGCTCGCCATCGTGCTCGATGTCTCGGGCAGCATGGGCCCGCCCGAAGGCGTCGCTTATGGCCCGACCACCAAGTACAACGAAGCGACGCAAGCGTTGCGGCGCGTGCTGGCCCGCGTCCCCAAGGGGACCACGGTCAGCTTGTGGGTGTTCGGGCAGGCCCTCGGCACCGAAAAAACAACCAATACGCCCGAAGATACCATTCGCCGCATCCAGGCCCCGGTGGTCTGGGACCCCGACAACGCCTCCCAGGTCGACGGGCTGATGAAACGCGTCGAGTATCCGGCCCTCGAGCCCTGGAACGAATCGCCGATCGTCGCCACCATGCTGCAAGCCAAGAACGATCTCGAAGGTGCGCCCGGCTTCAAGACCCTGCTGGTCATCACCGACGGCATGGACAATCGCTTCGAGAACGATCGCCGCCTCAATCCCAAGGGGCTGACCATCCCGGTTGCCCTGCGGCAGGCGTTCGGCAACTCCGGCATCATGATCAACGTGGTCGGCTTCAAGGTCGTCGACGCCGAGGAGAAGAAGGCGCGCGAGCAGTTCGAGGTTGTCGAACAGCTTCCTGTGCCCGGGCGGCTCTATTCCGTCGATGATGTGGGTCAACTCGACAACACTCTGCAGAACGCCATGGCCCAGCAGCTGCATTACTGGATCGACACGGCGGAGAACCTGCCCGTGCAAGGCATGCCGCGCGATGGCCTGAACGTCACGCAGGTGGGCAGCAACGCCCAGTGGTTCACGCCCGGGCTGGATCCGGCCATCTACAAGGTGCGTGTGCTTACCGATCGCCGCCTGGGCAAGGAAGTCTTCCTGGGCCGGGGCGACTTGTTGCTGGTGGACCTGATCAAGGGGCCGCAAGGCCTCGAGTTCGAACGCAGCCTCTACGGCCTGACCGACTATCCCGGCAAGCCGGCCGAGGAACAGGAAGGCTGGCGCTTCTCGGTGCTGCAAAACCAGCAGCAGGTGGGGCAGGCCATGCAGATGCTGCTGATCCTGGAAAAGACAACGAGCCGCCGCGAGGTGCTGTTGCAGATGCTGAAGCCGCGGATGACCTGGATCGAAGTGACGCCGGTGCAGGCGCAGCCCGGTTCCACGTTCGCGCAGCGCTGGGGCTACCGGGCAGGCTATCCCGCTCCGGCGTGGAGCATGGACGTGCCGAAATGGGTGCAATATTCCGGCCAGCCCGCGCGACCGAAGATCGAGGTGTGGTGGAATCCCGATCAGGAAACGACCATCTCCGCCAATCTCGATCGCGGCGCCGATTTCCAGTCGCTCGACGACCTGGCAGGCAAGATCGTGCAAGTCGACGCCGACAAGATCATGTTGCAACAGGTCGCCGTCGAGGATCACTTTGTGGAGACCTCCCCCGGGAAACGCGAGAAGAAGACATGCCTGGTGGTCCGGATCCACTACGCGCAGAACAAGCCCGTATGGGCCAACGTGCAAGGCCTGAAGGTTGCCGGCGCCGAGCATCGTTTCTTCAGCGAGCCCGCGAGCTACACCGGGCTATTCTGGTTTGCAGACAAGACCGACGCGGCCAAGATGCTTCGCCGCGTCAGCCTCTTGTCCGTGCCGATATTCAAGCGTCAGGCGGAACAGCGCAAGTTCCATCTGGTCATGGATAAACTGGGGCCGCCCACGGCCGGCGATATCCGCCCGCCGCCGCCCATACCGTTGAAATGAATGACTAATCCCTGATGCCTGATGACTAATCAATGACCAATTAAGGAATCGATCAATCAGTCATAGAATCAGTGCTTAGCCGGTATTAGTCATTAGGCCTTGGTCATTGATTAGTCATTAGAAATTAGTCCTTAGTCATTGATTAGGAATCAGTCATTCCCATTG
>JBFWSD010001193.1:0-2894 GCA_050248575.1 Gemmataceae bacterium | reverse complement strand
AGGGGGTTCACATTTCGTCACCGCTGGATACGGCCAAGCAGCGCGGGCGCACCATCACAGTAACGGTATGTTGCGTCAAGCGTAGCGCCGACGCACCATGCACGTTGGAAGTTCAGGCTGGCCTGGCGTGGCACCCACCCGGTCGAATGTGTAGCGAGTGCGAGTCGCTATCAGAAGGTTGTGTCAAAAAAGCTCGCAAGGCAAGAAAAAGCGCGCGCGACGGCCGCCGGAGGCGCACCTCCGGCGGGCCGTCGTGAAGTTGGCTCTGTCAGTTTCGGCTGCAAGCAGAACAGGCTCAGTTGCCGGCCGGAGTGGCCAGGCCGAGCACACGCACTCGCGGCGTACCGCTCGCCGTCGATCCCTGATTGGAATCGCAACGGGTCACGTTGCCGGCCAGGTCGCTGACTTCCATGCGGACCAGCACCGGCATGTTGAGCCCGGCCGGAGCATTCCAGCGATGGTTGCCCACGTTCTTCAGCCCCTTGGCAATCGGCTGCCACGGGCCTTGCGGCGACGTCGCGTAGTAGAGGTCGATCGGCGCCGGCTTGAGGTTCTTGTCCGCCGCCGTCCACGTGATCAGGTAGCTGTTGCGCGTTTCCGGCGTCGGGCCGGGACGCACCGCCAGCAGATGGGCCACTGGCTTGGTGGCATCGATCTCGACCCAGCAATCGGGCAAGGCGCCAGCCGTGGGCGGCACCGACGGCTTGGCCAGCGTGTTCAAGGACAGCGTCACGCCGTAGAGCCCTTCACCGGGCAGTTCGAAAGCCACCGGGCTCTGCAGATTCGGATCCTGCTGGACCATTTGCCAGCTCTGGCCTTCGTCACGAGTGACCCAGACGTCGACGGTGCCGGAGCCGGGCACGACGTTCTCGACCTGGTAGTTGAGGGCCACGCGCTTGTCGCAGACCACGAGCAAGGGGGGCGTGTTGCCCGCCTTGGCGCCGGTCGAGGGCGAGCGCGACACGCTCTGCATCACGCCGCCTTCTTGTGTGTCAGGGTAGCCGCCCTGGCTGGCCATGGCGGCATTCACGGGCATGACCGCGTCGAGCTGGAAGACACGCGCGGTGGTGTTGCCCGCCTTGTCGACCGCGGTGGCCCGCACCACGCTGCGGAGGACGGCCGGATCATAGGCCTTGAAGAAGCCGGGCTGATTCGGGATCGGTTCCACGGCGCGCCAGGTCTTGTCCGGCGCGAGGAACTCGACCTTGGTGCGGACGTGATCCGGATTGGCGTCGCGGATCTCGCAATGCAGCAAGTAGTCGCCATTGACGGAGGTCATTGGCTTGACCTCGCACTCGGGGCGCTGGCTGTCGACGACGACGATGAGTCCCGGGGGCTCGGCGTTGACGTCGGCGGGGTGCTGCCGGCCGCTGTGATCGACGGTGACCACGGAGAACCAGTATTCGCCGTCGCCCGGCGCCTGGTAGATGAAATGACCGTGGTTGGGCGGCACCGACTGTTCGAGCTTCCAGGGCTCCTGCGGGCCGTTCTTGACAAACAGGTACACCTCGCGCAATCGGGCCCGTTCGGCCTGGTCGATGCGCACGGGCAGCTGGAACTTGCCCTTCTTGGTGTATTTTTTGTCAGGCAGCGCGCCGGCCGGAGCCCGCGCCTGCAAACCGGTTCCAAGGATGGCCAGCCCCGACAGAAACATCAGGGCGATGAGCCGACTTCTAGTTTTCACTTCCCCCTCCCCCATTCAATGGTCCGAGAGTACCGAAACGGAGAGCCACTTCCGTAACAACAGGCCGCCCACAGGGGCACGGCCCACAGCCCGGCTCCATCCCCCGACGGAGCTCGCGCCATGTTTCCTGATGGCGAACGCTGCCGCTGCGCGACAGCGCCCGTGGTGAATCTTCATGCCGCTTCTGCCAGCGGACTTGCTCAGAGCGCCGGCGCCGTCTTCACATGGAAGTCGAGTGAGCGCTCCACGGTGCGGCCGGTCGGCACGTCGGTGACCTTGATCCACAACGTGTGCAGCCCGGGCCGCAAGTCAGGCAGACAGAAGCGATAGTTGTCAAAGTAATCGTGTCGCAGCGTGCGGCTTTGGTCGGGCCGATCGCGGCGGAATTCTTGTCCCCACACACGCTGCCCGTGCTCGTCGCGAATCTCCGCGCTGCCGGTCAGGTGTGTCGTGTACAGTGTGTCGTTGCGCTGTTCTTGCCGAGTGCTCGTGAAGTTTCGCAACTCCACATAGACCAGCACCAGTTCGCCGGGCCGGAACGGGTGGTCGGCCGTCAGCGGCTCGTACACCCCGAAAGTCTCGATGCGGCGGCAAAAACAGATCTTGTCTACCTGCAATTCGGCCCGCGCCCGCAAGGGCACCTCGAGCCGCTCCAGTTGTTCCAGCAAGAACGCAGTCTCCTTCGCGCCGTCGCCCTCCTCATTCTGCTTTGTCAGCCGGGCCGCCAGTTGCAGCAAGTTGAGCAGCATCTCCTGGCAGTCCTTGTGATAATGCGACAGGCTCGTCACTGCGTCGGCCGAGCGATTGTCGAGGTAAAATCGCAATGCTTCCACCAGCGGCACATCACGGCTCGCCTGCGTGGCGATCCGTTGCACCGGTTCGACCGGGGTCAGCATCGGCATCGTCGCCGGCGTTTCCGGCGGCGCCGGCATGGTCCGGCGGGCGATCGGTTCGACAATCGGGCGTGGCCGTTCCGCCACTTGCGGAGGCGGCAGCGGCAACGTCCCGTATGGCGATGGCCCCGCTGCCACTTCCTGGTACTCTTGCGTCTCATCTTCCGACTTCAGCAGCTGCAGTTCGTGCCTGTCCTTCTCGGGGGGCCGCCCGCTGAAGATCGGCGTCACCGTGCCGCGGCGCGGCTTCACCGCTGCCGCCGGCGTCGACGCTGCTGGCGTCGTCTGTGAGTGGGTGCGATCGCGCGGCGCGGCCG
>JBFWSD010001192.1:0-2896 GCA_050248575.1 Gemmataceae bacterium | reverse complement strand
TGGGCTGGTTGATGGTCATGAGCGCCGCCTGATCGACCGGGGCGGCTGGTTCCGTGGCCGAACCGATCACCTCGATGAGGGTCTTGCCCAGCGACAGCGTCACGGGCGCGTCGACATCGAGCTTGCCTCCCACGGGCAGGCTGCGGCCGTTGGACAGCGACAGCGCGTTCTTGTGACTCAGGTTTTCCAGACGGATGCGGTTGTCGGCCAGTTCGAGGATGCGGAGTTGATCGCGTGAGAAGAAGGCGTCGTCGACGACGCAGCGTTTCTGCTCGCGCTGCGGGCCGCGGCCGAACTCGAGCGGCCCGGTGTCGTGCTCGAAGCGGTCTTGCTGCCTGTCGTTACTGACGCGTATGAATAGCATTTTCTCGGATGGCTCTGGGTCTGGGGCTCGCGGAAGCGTGCGCTCCGCTGAACCAGCTCACCGGTAGAGACGCAGGTTCCGGCTGGCGTCTCGTTGCTGCTATTCTAGGACAAAAGCACCGGAGTGACCGGTCGTCATTCTTTGCCCAGCCCGGGCCGGCGGCGGTGCCAGTCGGTTTCACGCTGGTACAGGTGAGCCAGCGCCACCAGGCGGTCCTCGCTCCAGATGCGGCCGGTGAACTGGATGCCCGTGGGCAGGCCGTGCAGGCCGAAGCCATCGGGGACGGAAAGCGCGGGCTGCCCGACCGCATTGCCCGCCGGAATGAGGGGCGGCCCGCCCGAGCCCTTGCCCGGATAAGCCTTGGCAAACTCCACGTCGATGGGCGGGGCCACCGTGGCCCGCGACGGCGCGATCAGGGCGTCGTAAGGCTCGTAGAGCTCGTCCAGCTCTCGTTGCATCCTGGGCCGCAAACGCATCGCTTGCAGATAGTCCACGGCCAGCACGGCCATGCCGGCGTAGCCCCCCCAGCGGTCGTCCGGATTCTGCAGCTTGCCGCAGCCACCGCTCTCGATGAGCTCGCGAAAGGCGCTGGCCGCCTCCGCATCGATGACCGTGCTCACCACCGGGCCGAAGGGCAGATCGGGAAACGCCACTCCGTCCTGCACCTCGGCGAATTTCTTGATCACCTCGACGGCAGCCTCGAAGTTCTTCTTCACCTCGGGCTGCACGTTCTTCGTGGCGTCTTTCACAATACCGACACGGAACTTCTTGCCGTTCTTCTTCGGCGGATCGCCATAGCGAAACGGCTTGTCGACGCTGGACGGATCCTTCGGGTCGCTGCCCGCGATGGCGGCCAGGACCAGCCCGCAATCATCCGCGCTGCGGCACATCGGGCCAAGCTTGTCGAGCGTCCAGCACAGGGACATGGCGCCGTGCCGGCTGACGCGGCCGTAAGTTGGCCTCAGCCCGCAGACACCCGAGTAGGCCGCGGGGGTGATGATCGACCCGGAAGTCTCGGAACCGATGGCAAAGCCGACCAGCCCGGCCGCCACCGCTGCGCCGGAGCCCGAGGAGGATCCGCCCGACCAGTAGCCCACATGCCACGGCGTCTTGCATGGACCGGAGAAGGAAGCGTCGGCATTCGAATAGCCCATGCCGCCGGCAAGCTCGACCATGGCGAGCTTGGCCGCGAGCACGGCGCCGGCCTGGCGCAGTCTTGTCAGCACGGTGGCGTCGTGATCAAAGACCTGTTTGCGATAGGGCTCGGCCCCCCAGGTGGTGGGGATGCCCTTGGTGGCGATGAGGTCCTTGAGGCCGTAGGGGATGCCGTGCAGCGGGCCGCGATACTTGCCCGCCTTGATTTCCTTGTCGGCCCGGGCTGCTTCCTGCAAGGCCAGTTCGCGCGTGACGGTGACCACGGCGTTGAGTTTCGGCCCGATCTTTTCCAGCCGATCGAGATAGGCTTCGGTCAATGCCGCAGAGGAGAGCTTGCCGCTCTTGAGATGGCCGCCCAGCTCGCGCACGGAAGCGAACAGCAGTTCTTCGGTGATGTCGATGGTGTCTGCCATGGATTGCTCACAGGTCGGCGCGGAAGAGGAAGGAGGGCTCGTCGCTGTTCTTCAGCGGCATGCGGCGAAGATACTCGGCGCGGGCCAGGTCGTTGCGCAACGAACGCTTCACCTTGGCAAGCTGCTCCGGAGTGAGGTGCTTGCCGAACCGTGCCTCGATGAGGGCCGCCATGATATCGGCATCGGTCTTCGGTTCCTCTTGCTGGCCTGGCGCGGCATTGTTGCCCGCGAGGGCCGCCGTGCCCGCGGCCGCCAGGTGACGATGAAACTCCCGGCGCGTACTTCGCTCTTGGTTCATGAAAGTGCCTCAAAAAGAGGAAACGAATCACTCGCTGGCGCGTCGGAACCCTTGCTGTCGGAACCCTCGCTGGCGCGTCGGGCAAACTCTCGCTGGCGCGTCGGGCTAACCTGCGCTCTTTCAACGCACGATCTCGACTTCGGGCAACTTCTTCTTCAAAGCCTGCACGCCCTTGTCGGTCACCTTGGTGTTGGTGAGCTGCAAGACCTGCAGCCTGGGCAGCCCTTGCAAGACGAGCAGGCTGACATCGGTGATGATCGTGTCCGTGAGGTAGAGCTGTTCGAGGCCGGTCAGCCCTTTGAGCTGGGCCAGGCCCGCATCGGTGATGGCAGTGCCGCCCAGGTTCAACGTGTGCAGCTTGCCCATCCCCTTCACCACGCCCAGGGATTTGTCCGTGATCTTGGTGCCGTTCACGTCGAGAATCTCGATGTTCTTGAGGGCCTTGAGATGATCGAGGCCGGCGTCCCCGACCTTGGTAGCGCCGATGTCGAGCGTGTGTAGCTTGGCGATATCCTTGAGATGATCCAGGCCGGCGTCCGTGATCGAGGTGGAACGCAGGATCAGGATTTCCAGGCGGGGCAGTTTCTTGAGCTGGGCCAGCCCGTCGTCTCCCACCACCGTGCCCCAGAGGATGAGCACTTCCAGCGTGGGCATGTCCTTGAGATG
>JBFWSD010001191.1:0-2901 GCA_050248575.1 Gemmataceae bacterium | reverse complement strand
GTGTGTTCTGCATGAGGGTGATACTGCGCGCAAGTTGCGACTTCCAGTCGCGTCCGCTTCTGGTAAGCTAAACTGCTGGTAGCCCCCTCTTTGATCCACATCCGGGGAAGGACGATGCCGGCGCTCAAATGCACCTGTCCTGAATGTAACCTGACGTTCGACGCCACCGAGGCGGGCGGGGCTATTACTTGCCCGATCTGCGACACCGAGTTCGCCGCGCCAACCAGCGTGCAGGCAGACACGCTGCGGCGGGCGGCACCAGCCCCCACGCCGTTACCCGCCCCGACGCCGCCGCCGCCAACCACTGTGCGCCGGGCCAGTCGAGTTCGCTCGGAGCCCGTGGATTCGCCAGCGGAAAAGAAGAGCCTGGCCGCGAAGCTCGTCGCCGCGGGCGCAATCCTCTTCCTGGCCTGCGGCATGGTGATGGGCTACTTCGTGGTCAACACCTTGCGTGACAAGGCCAGGCAAGAACAGGCCGCGAACGAACTGCCCCCCGCGGTCTACACGCCCCCAGCAAGCGGCACGGCCAAGGACAATGTTCCCGCGCCGCGCGAACGGCCCACACCGCCCCCGCGCCCACTCACCGAGGATGAACGCAAGGTCAACGCCGCCATCGAACGGGGCGTCGCCTTTCTCGAGGTCCACCTCGACGAGATTCTCAAGGACAATTTCGAGTTCCGCGAATCGTGGCAGCAAGACGGCGTGGTGGCCCTGGTCGGGCTGACGCTGCTGGAATGCGGCGTCCCCGAAAAAAGTCCGCTCATCCAGCGGGCGGCCCGCCACCTGCGCGGCAACGTCGCCAAGTTCTCGAAGACTTACGTGCTGGCCCTGGCGATTCTCTTCTTCGACCGGCTGGGCGAGGAGCGGGATCGCGGCATCATCCAGACCTGCGCCCTGCGCCTGGTCGCCGGGCAGAAAAGCTCGGGCTGCTGGCACTACGACTGCGTCACTCTCAGCAACGACGAAGAAAAGCAGCTCATCGACTTCATGCGCTCGGTGATGTACGTCGACCCCGACGTGTCCAAGCTGAGCAATGCGGGCAACACGCTGCCCAGCAAGCTGCGTAATATGGCCGTGCCGCGCTGGCAGCGCGGCGAGCGGCTGGGCGAGCGGGGCGGCGATAACTCGAACACCCAGTTCGCCGTGCTCGGGCTATGGGTGGCGCAGCGGCATGGCTTGCCCATGCAGCCCGCCCTCACGCTGGTCGACCGCTACTTCCGCCGCATGCAGAACAAAGACGGCTCGTTCGCCTACGTGTCGGGCTTCCAGTGGCGCGATTCGATGACCTGCGCCGGCCTGGTCGGCCTCGCCGCGGGCCGCGGCGTCGGCCTCGAAGGCGGCGACGGGCAAAAACGCGATCCCGCCATCGAAAAGGCCTTCACCTACCTCACCCCGCGCATCGGCACCAACCGCCCGCGCAAGGACAAGAAATTCGTCGACGCCGAATCCTACGGCGATCTCTACTACCTCTGGTCGCTCGAACGCGTCGCCATGATCTTCGACCTCGACACCATCGGCGGCAAGGACTGGTACGCCTGGGCCAGCAAGCTCATTGTCGACAACCAGCTCAAGAACGGCAGCTGGCAAGAAACGTGGCCCGCGGCCGTGGACACGTCGTTCGCCCTGCTGGTCCTCAAACGCGTCAACGTGGCCAAGGACCTGACCAACAACATCAAGAAGTTCGTCGATATCAAGAGCATCCGCTGAGCTACCGGGGAGCGCGGCGCTGACAGGGCGAGCCGGGAGCGTTAGCTCCCGGAGGATGGGCCATCCTGTACTCTCGCCTTGCAAGAGTCTCGGCCGAGCCGGCAAGCTACGTTGACTGGTGAAGGCCGCCGCCGCGCCCCATCCCGCAGGTCGGGTAGTGCGCCCCGGGCAGGCTTGTTATGATTCCGCTTCGAACCCGGGCAGGCCCGCATCCTGCCCGCCGACTGCTTTTCGGGAGACGACCCATGAACCGAAACCTGGTGCGCACGCTGTGGCTCTTCGGCGGCATCCTGATCGGGGCCGGCCTGGTCTGGTTCCAGAACCGCCCGGCCCTGGCTCATAACGACCGCTTCGAAGATTACGTCATGTGCACCGGCCCGGTCAGCGTCATGCCCCGTGCCCTCACCGACGGCGTGTGGCTGCTCGATTACCGTTCGGGCAAGCTGCTCGGCACCGTCATCGACCGCAACGCGGGCAAGATCGTCGGCTGGGCCGAGGTCGACCTGGTCACCGAATTCCAGCTCACGCCGCGCCAGAACGTTCACTTCATGATGACCACCGGGCAGATCTCGCAAGGGCAAGCGGCCCTCTATGTCGCCGAGACCTCGACGGGCAAGTTCGGCGTCTACACCATGGGCGCGCGGCCCGACAATCAGCCCGGCGTGGTGATCCGCCGCCACGACATGGTCATGTTCCGCCAGGTCAAGGAATAGGCCGTCCGCTTTCAGGAACGAAGGTTGCCCGGAGCGTGGGATCAGAAGTCCCGCGGGGCGGGCTCGAAGTCGAGGCGCTTGGCGAAGCGGCACGCTTCCTCGGCGCCATACTCGCTTTCCATGCCGGCGTCGTTGAAGTGAACCGAGAGCGGGCCGGTGTAACCCACTTCGTTGAGGGCACGGATCAGGTTCTCCCAGTCGACGCCGCCGTGCCCCGGGGCGCGCGGTTCCCAGCCGCGGCGACGATCACCCGCGGCGAGATAACCCGTGAAGATGCCGGCCCGGCCCGTCAGGCGCAGGGCCACGTCGCTCAAGTAAACGTGATAGATGCGATCGGGGAATCGGCGCACGAACTCGACCGGATCGAGTCCTTGCCAGTGCAGCTGTCCGGGATCGAGGGCAAAACCGAACTCCTCGCGGCCCCCCAGCGCTTCGAGGGCCAGCTCCGCGCTGGTCAGATCGAAGGCGATCTGCCCGGGCT
>JBFWSD010001190.1:0-2903 GCA_050248575.1 Gemmataceae bacterium | reverse complement strand
GCCACTGGCGACCCCCTGGGGTCGAAGACAATGTCCGGTAAAAGAGTCGCGATCCCGGAGTGAGCCATGGGGCAGCCGCATGGAAGGAAGATCCCGCTGTCGTTGCCGCGGCAGTTCATCTGCGACCTGATGTGGGCCAGCCGCGGTATGCCGATCGTGGCCGCCGAGCGGCGCATGCAACTCGGGGCCGTCGCGCAGGCGCGGCAAGCAGCTTCCCCCAGGCCGGGCTGGTGTGCCCTCTTTCTCAAAGCGTACGGCCTGGTCGCGGCGCGGTCGCCCGTACTGCGGCGGGCCTATTGCACGTTTCCCTATCCACATCTCTACGAACATCCCATCAACGTGGCGTCGGTGAGCGTTGCCCGGACCTACGCCGACGAGGATGCGGTCTTCTTCGGGCACATTCGCACGCCGGACAGGCAAACGCTCGTGGACATCGACGGCCACCTGCGCCGCTATCAGAGCGAGCCGGTCGAGGCGGTGCCGATCTTCCGCCGCATGTTGAAGATCAGCCGGGTGCCCCTGCCCTTACGCCGCTGGCTGTGGTGGCTCGGGCTGAACGGGAGCGGCCGCCGCCGCGCACAACACTTCGGCACCTTCGGCATCAGCGTCGTCGCCGGGCAAGGGGCCGGTCTGGGCCGTCTCATCTCTCCCCTGGCAACCACGCTCAACTATGGCCCGCTGGCCGAAGACGGCACCATGGAAGTACGGCTCAATTTCGATCATCGCGTGCTGGATGGGCTGGTCGCCGCCCGTGCGCTGGCGGACCTGGAAGAATTGCTTGCCACCGAGATCGTGAATGAGCTGAAGTCCCTGCACCAACACGCGGCGTGACGACCTTCACTCGGCGGGCCGGAAGCGTCAGCCCCGGGAGGAAACAAGCGTCACCCTCTGGGGCTTATTCCCCCGGCTCGCTCAATCGCCGCCCGTTCGATTACTCGCGCAGGCGGGAAACCAAGAAGCCCGGCTTCTGACCATACGGGATCTCTGTCCCCGCAGGTTCAGAAGCCGGGCTTCTCTTTTGATGGTCTCGCCTCAGTCGACAGTGACGGCTGCGGGCTTGGGCGTGCGGTTCATCTTGCTCTTCAGCCAGGCGAAAATGCCGGGGGAGATCGACAGCAGCACCACCACGATGATCACTTTCTCGATGTGCTGTTCGACGCGAAAAGCCGGATCGCCGAGGATCGTGCGGAAGGGCGGGTTCAACAGGGCGGGCAAGTACAGCCCGGTCAGGATCATGCTGCACACCCAGCCGATGCCGCCGAAGATGTTGAAGAACAGGAACTGCTTGTAGTTCATCTTGCCCACACCCGCGACCACCGGGGCAAAGGTGCGAATGATCGGCATGAAGCGGGCCAGTACGATCGTCTTGCCGCCGTGCCGTTCGTAGAACTCCTGCGCCTTGAGCAGGTGATCTTTGTGGAAGAAGAAAGACTTGTCGCGATTGAAGATCATCGGGCCGGTCTTGTAACCGATTGAGTAGCCCACGCTGTCGCCGATGATGGCGGCCGCGCTCAGGATGGCGATCAACAGGGGCACCGACCAGGTGCAATTCGGGGCCGAGCAGACCAGGCCGACGGTGACCAGCAACGAATCGCCGGGCAGAAAGAATCCGACGAGCAGCCCAGTCTCGGTAAAGATGATGGCCGCCAGCATGATGAAGGCTGCCGTGGTGAAGCCGGGCTGACTGAGGGTCGACATCAATTCCTGGCTGGAAAACAGGTTCCGGCAGATTTCCAGCGCCTGCGACCACAACTGATCCATGGAACTCCTCTCCTCGTTTCACTGGAGTGAAGCGCTGCCGCCTCCAGGTGCGTCTTCACCGGTCAAGGTAGCGTGAGTGGCCACGGCCACCAAGACCAATCGCCCAGGCAAGCATACCTCACAGGCTAGGAAGGGCAAACAGGCTGGAGAGCTAAGAGCGGACAGACACACCAGACACGTGGCTGCGAGCCGAATCGCGTAAGATCCATGGTGATGCCCAACCGCCATCCACTTGGAAAGGTGCCACACCAAGCGGCGTTTGCGCACTTTTCACGCTCACCGACTCGACGTGAGGAGATAATCTATTGTTGCCAACGACTTACGACATCCAGACAACAGCGTTCATTGCGCAAACGGCCACCGTCGAACTGGCTGAACCCTCGTCCTGTTTTCACAGGTTCTTCCGAAAATGGTCCTCGACAACCTGCATACACTTTTGCATAATAGTTTGTTCACGCGTTTGATCCTTGAACCCCGCGCCGGGGGGCCGTGTCGTTCCCCGGAGGCAGGAGTTTTTTGCGTTTTGACGGCGAGTGCCAGGAAGTCCCCACCATGAACGACCCCAGCCATCCACAGCAGCTGCAAGCCGGCGCCGATATCCTGGTCCAGTGCCTCATTAATCATAACGTCGACGTGGTCTTCGCCTACCCGGGCGGCGCCAGCATGCCCATTCATCAGGCCCTCACCCGGCAGCAGCACAGGCTGCGCACGATTCTGCCCCGCCACGAACAGGGTGGCGGCTTTGCCGCCCATGGTTATGCGCGGGCCACAGGCAAGGTCGGTGTCTGCATCGCCACGTCCGGGCCAGGCGCGACCAACTTCGTCACCTGCCTCGCCGACGCCAAGCTCGACTCGGTGCCCATCATCGCAATCACCGGCCAAGTTGGCACCTCCGTCATCGGCACCGACGCCTTCCAGGAAACGCCGATCGTCGAGGTCACGCGCGCCATCACCAAGCATCACTACCTGGTCACACGCGCCGAAGACATTGCGCGCGTGATGAAGGAAGCCTTCCATATCGCCTCGACCGGGCGGCCCGGGCCGGTCATCATCGACCTGCCCAAGGACGTGCAGAACGTCAAGATCGTGCCCGACTACGTTCCGCCCATGAACCTGCCCGGGTACCATCCGGAAAAGTACGT
>JBFWSD010001189.1:0-2912 GCA_050248575.1 Gemmataceae bacterium | reverse complement strand
GCTCTTCCTGGGTGACGAGGTAGTAGAAGCATTGATGCTTTTCCGTGTCGCCCAGCTGCGTGACTTCGCCGGTCAAAGAGTCCTTCGAGAAATCGGCGACGATGCTGTCGATGCGTAGGCGGCGGACAACTTCGGCGGTCTGGTCCTGGCCATCCATGTGGATGGACTGAGCGCACCATCTGCCCAGGATAAGCTCGCGATCGTTCGGTTCGGCAGCACAGGCAACAAGCAGCATGAACAGGGCGGCCATCAACTCCTCCTGCCCGGTTGGCGTAGATTGCGCAACTTGCCCGCCACATGGCAAGCGGCAGGAGGATACGCTCGAGTTGACGGTGATTCAACGTGGATCGCATCGTCAGCTCACGACCAGGATGGTGAGATTGATGATCATTTGCAGGATAGCCTCGCCGACGATCAGGCCGGCACAGAAGGGGACGCCCCATTCCTCGGCCCAGGAGCGGCCCTTGACGGCGCCGACCACCATGTTGGCGACGCAGCCCAGCCCATAGGTGAGCACATAGTCGATGGGCAGATACATCGACAGCCCGACCAGCACGCCCAGCCCGGGAAACGAGCCCAGCCCGAGGAGCACGCCCAGCACGGCACCGAAGCCATAGAGGGCATAGGGCATCTCTGCCCCTTGCACTCCCTTGATCACCTGGGCCAGTGCTTGCGCCTGTGGCGCCTCGGTTGGCGTGCCCGGGCCAATCGGCTTGAAGTAATTCTTCTCGTTGACCTCCGCGATCAAGAGCAGCGTGGCCATGCAGATGATCGGGCCAAGGCTGGCCGTGAACAGCTCGAGCACTTGTTGCCGCTTCGGCTGCGCGCCGACCAGGTAGCCCGTCTTGAGATCTTGCATCATGTCGGCAGCCGAGGAGATGGCCACGCACAGGGCCGCCCCGATCAGCACGGCGCCCATCACGTCGTCGCGGCCCGCCAGCATCATCACCAGCACCACGGTCAAGAGGGCCATGCCCGAGATCGGCGACCAGTCGGTCATGCCGGTGCACTGGGCAATGATGATGCCGGCAAACCACATCCAGGCTGCGCAGATGAGGGCGATGAGCAAGCTGCGCAGATGCGAATTCAGCCCTTCGAACAAGCCTCCCTCGGCCTTGTTATCGCCGCTGACCACGTCGGCAGCGACATAGAGAAAGACGAGCGCCACGATGAGGGCACCGAGCAGCACTTTGAAACCAAGTTCATCCGAGCCGGCGGCGGTGCGGCCCGCGGTGATGATGCTCTTGAGGGCAGAACGAATCGCGGGCAGCGAGGCCAGCAGCCCCATGAGCGCGCCCCCCAGCAGCATGCCGATGCCGAGCGGGCGATTGAAGGCGCCGCGGCCATACTCAGGTGACTCGTGTATCTCCAGCGTCGCGGGCATCCAGTGCAGCTCGTAAGCGATCGGCGTGAGCACGAAGAAGGCCAGGATGCCGCCTGCCAGGACCATCAGACCGGCGCGGCCCGTGAGATAGCCCGCGCCGAACGACAGCGGCGTGATGGCCAGCACGAAGAGCATCGAAGCGGGCAGTCCGAGGATGCGGCCTGCGTCAAAGCTGCTATTCGTGAGCACCAGGTCGGGCGCGTCGTTGCCGTCGCGATCCACTTCGCGCGTAAGCTTGTTCGTCGCGTCCCGCTGCTCGCCCAGTCGCCAGTTGAGGTCGCTGTAGCCGGGGAAAAGCGGCTTGCGGGCCCGAAACAGATCGAGGTCGGGCCAATCGCGTTCCCCCTCGTGAATGCGGGCAATCGTGATTGCCATCACATCGTCGCGGGTTAGATCGGAACGCTTGATCTTGCCCGCCTTGATCTGCCCGCGCAGCTCGTTGCCGCGTTCGATCTTATCGGGGGGCAGTGTCTTGTCTGTCTGCCAGCCGACGATGTCGCGGCTGAGCTGCGCGTCCGCCTTGCTGATCTTCTCGGTCTTGACGAGCTCGTCGAGTTCTTCGAGCTTGGCCATCGCCTTGATGTTGGGCAGTTCCACCGGCAGGTAAATCAACATCGCCACCACGGCGCCGATCACCAGGACGACGGATTTTTTGGGCCCGGCGCCAGGCGACTTGAGGATGGCGGCCACCGCCACCGCGGTGGGGAAACGCAGCCTCTCGATATCGATCATCTGCTTGCGGAGCGGAATGATGAAGGCCACTCCCAGCACGGCGCCGACCACGCCGGCCAGTGTCAGCATCCAGAAGCTGCGTTCCTCCGCGCTGAAGGCGTAGCCCAGCAGGATGAGGGCCGGCACCGTGAAAATGATCCCCGCGTTGGGAATGTTGACCGAGGAGGCAATCGTCTGGGCGATGTTGGTCTCGAGGATGGTCCCCTGACGGAGCAGCCCGCGGAGCACGCCGAAGCCGAGAACAGCCGCGATCGCCGAGCCGCCAATAGTGAAGCCGATTTTCAGTCCGGCGTAGGTGATGGCCATGTTCAGGACGACGCCGAAGAAGAGGCCGAACAGGATGGCGCCGAGAGTAGCCTCGCGATAACGCGACTGAAACAGGTCTGCAAGGAATCCGGGCTGTTCTTGTGGGGAGGGTGGCTCACTGGCCATCAATGTCTCCTGATACGTGCGCTTCTGCTTCCAATGCTCGGTCCACCTTAACAAGGTGAAGGCGGCGGTCAACGATCAATTTGGTTGGCCCAACGTGGTGCCGCGGCGGATTTCGCGACGTGGCGCGGCGGGTTGAGATTGCCGCTTCCCCACCTTCACCGTAGAATTCTGGAAAGTTTGGGGCCGTAGCTCAACTGGGAGAGCGCAGCGTTCGCAATGCTGAGGTTAGGGGTTCGATCCCCCTCGGCTCCACTCTGACAACTCTTGCCCCCGTCCTCATTCCTCGACAGTTCCGACGCCACAACGAGGAGAGGAATCAGCCCCAGCAGCCCTACGACCTGATGCCAACAGACTGGACATTCGA
>JBFWSD010001188.1:0-2920 GCA_050248575.1 Gemmataceae bacterium | reverse complement strand
CCCTTACGACCAGGCCGGGCTGCCCGCCGATGAGGATCCGCTCAAGCCCGCTCTTTTGAACGTCTTGCCTGCCCTTGAGAAGCAGATGAGCGATCCGGACCGGGCCATTCGCCTGATGGCCATCAAGGCCATCGAGTGGTTGCAAAAGGACGCGGCGCCGGCTGCCCCCACGTTGATCCGCAGCTTGCGCGACGCCGACCGCTTCGTGCGCTGGGAAGCGGCCCGCATTCTGGGGGACATCAAGCCCGATGCCGCCGCGGTGCCCGGGCTGGCCGCTTTGCTCTTCGATTACGACCTGGACCTGCGCCTGGCCGCGGCCAGTACGCTCGACGAGTATGGCCCGGTGGCCAAGGCTGCACTGCCCGCTTTGCAGATCACGGTCAATCGCGGTGATCCCGAGATCCGCATCGCCGCCATCGAGGCCATTGTCAAGCAGGGCAAGAAAGGGCAGGTGGCCATCCCTGCGTTCATCCAGGCTCTGAGTGCGGAAGATCCGCGCGTGATCAGCACGGCAGCCCAGGCGCTCAACAGGTATGGCGCCGCGGCCCGCGCCGCCGAGCCCAGGCTGCGGCAGCTCCTCGACCATCCCGATGCCGGCGTCCGCCGCGCCGTCAGCGAAGCGCTGCTCGACCTCTTGAACGAACGCTGATACAACAGCGGCATGGCCGACCCCGACGATCTACGCCAGTTCTGCCTTGGTTGCCCGGTTCTCCTCGAGCTTCAGGTGTACTGGGGCGAGATGGACTCGTACCGTCACGTGAACAACGTGGTCTACTTTCGCTACTTCGAGAACGCGCGGCTGGAGTATGTGCTCAGGCTCGACTGGCCCGCCTACGAGGAGGCCACCGGCATCGGCCCGATCCTGCAAGCCACGCAGTGCCGGTTCCGGCGGCCATTGACCTGGCCCGACACGATCACCGTGACGGCCCACGTGACCGACATCGCCGCGGATCGTTTCACGCTCGAGCACAAGATCGTCTCGCACCGCCTTGGCGAGGTGGCCGCGGTAGGGACGGGCACCGTGGTCACCTTCGATTATCGCAACAACGCCAAGGTGCCCATCCCCGATGAGCTGAAACGCCGCATCGCGGAACTGGAAGCTAGCGCGCCGCGCGCATGACCTCACCAGGTTCCTTCGCGACTGGGCGAGCCGGGAGCGTCAGCTCCCGGAGGTTTTCAAATGAGTGAAATTGCCTACATCGCACTGGGCAGCAACCTGGGCGACCGTCAAGCAACGCTCGACCAGGCTGTGGCCCGCCTGCGCTCCACCCCGGGCATCACCGTCAAGAAAGTCTCTTCCTATGTGGAAACCGAGCCGGTCGGCGGCCCGCCCGGGCAAGACAAGTACCTCAATGCTGCTGCCGAGCTGGAAATAGCCCTTTCTCCCCGCGCCTTGCTCGATCAGCTCCTGCATATCGAGGCCGAACTGGGCCGCGTCCGCAGCGAGCCCAATGCTCCGCGCACGCTCGATCTCGATCTCTTGCTCTATGGCGATCAGGTGATCGACGAGCCCGGGCTGCAAGTGCCCCATCCGCGCCTGCACGAGAGAGTGTTCGTGCTGCAGCCCCTGGCGGAGATTGCCCCCGGAGTCCGGCATCCGCGTCTCGGGCGCTCCGTGCATGGCTTGCTGCTGGGACTGGCGCAACCGAATGCGGGCGAACTGCGCGGGCAGCACGCCCTGGTCACGGGCTCGACGAGCGGCATTGGCCGGGCCATTGCCCTCGAACTGGCCGCAGCCGGCGCCAGCATCATCGTCCACGGCCGCCGCAAGCTGGCCGCCGACCAGGTCCTCCAGCAGATCGAAGCACTCAATACCTCGGGCCGCATCGTCCTTGCCGATCTGGCCAACGCCGACGAATGCAAGCGCCTCGTTCGCTCCGCCTGGGGCGAACACGGCATCGACATCTGGGTCAACAACGCCGGCGCGGACACGCTCACCGGCGACGCGGCGGGCTGGTCCTTCGAACAGAAGCTCGCGGCCCTCTGGCAGGTCGACGTGCAAGCCGTCGTCCTCCTTTCACGCGAGGTAGGCCGACTCATGCAGAGGCGGGGCCGCGGCGTCATCCTCAACATCGGCTGGGACCAGGCCGAGACCGGCATGGAAGGCGATTCCGGGCAACTCTTCGGGCTCACCAAGTCAGCGGTCATGGCCTTCACGAAAAGCCTGGCCGTGTCGCTCGCGCCTGCCGTGCGCGTGAACTGCCTGGCGCCGGGCTGGATCAAGACTGCCTGGGGCGAAACGGCCTCGGCCGCGTGGCAAGAACGCGTGCGCCGCGAGACGTTGCTGCAACGCTGGGGCACGCCGGAGGATATTGCCCGAACGGCCCGCTGGCTGGCCTCGCCCGCGGCCTCCTTCATCACGGGACAAGTTATCCGCATCAACGGCGGCGCCGTGCGCTAGGCAACGGCGAGCCGGGGGTGTTAGCCCGGAGAATTGGACGGCGCTTTCCTCCAGGAGCTGACGCTCCCGGCTCGCCAAATCCAGAATGAACGGAACCGCCATGCACGCCGAGAAACTCGATCTGCCCGATGGCGATGTGATCTTCTATCCCGCCTTCTTCACGAAGGAGGCAAGCGATGGCTATTTTCAGACTCTGGCCGACACCATCGATTGGGGCCAGGAACGCATCAACCTCTTCGGCAAGTCGATCGAGGCGCCGCGGCTGATCGCCTGGTATGGCGATCCGGGCAAGAGCTATAGCTACTCGCGAGTGAAGCACGAGCCGCTGCCGTGGAACGAGCCGCTGCTGGCCATAAAGCATGACATCGAAATGGTTTGCGAGGCAGCTTTCAACAGCGTGCTGCTCAACTTCTATCGCAGCGAGCGCGACAGCGTTTCGTGGCACAGCGACGACGAGCCCGAACTCGGCGAGAACCCGGTGATCGGCTCGGTAAGCTTCGGGGGCAGCCGTACCTTTCA
>JBFWSD010001187.1:0-2936 GCA_050248575.1 Gemmataceae bacterium | reverse complement strand
TTCAAGGAAGGGGACTGGAACCGCATCGACATCATCGTGAAAGGGACCGAGGCCGCCTGTCAGTGCAACGGCGAGGCGATCGGCAAGCCGCTCAAGCTGCCCGCCACCGGCGTGCTCGGGCTGCAATCGGAGATCGGCAAGTTCGAGTTCCGCAAGATGCAGGTGAAGGAACTGAAAGACTGACCAAGGTCATGACGAGCGGAGAACTTGCGACTCAGCCGATCCGCTAGGGCGATTTTTCCCTTGCCGATTCTCCGCAAGGATGTTGCAATACAACGACTGGCCGACCCAACCCCCCTCTTCGGCTGGTAGTCCTCCTCTATTCCGTATACGTCCCCAGCTTGGGTGTTTCATGCGCGGAAGACTCCTTTTCCTCGTTCCAGTTATCTTCGCGACGTGGGGCTGTTCCTCCTCGGCGCCGGAAATTCACAACGAAGTGAATCCGGTGGACTACAACCTGAGCCAGATTGGCGCGGCGTACATCGATGCGGTGACCGAACTGGGGCGGCCCCCCGCGCGGCTGGAAGATCTTCGCCCCTTTCTGGACAAGAAGGGGAATGCCGATGAACTGCTGGTCTCGCCAGGAGACGGCAAACCCTTCGTGATCGTGTGGAATGTCGATCCGCGCACGCTCGGGCCAAAAGGGGACAAGCTGCCCGTGCTGGTCTACGAGCAAGAGGGCCGCGACGGCAAGCGCGCTGCCCTGATGATGCCGTCGCACGTGCAACGACTCGATGCCACACAGTTTTTACAGGCGTATTTCCCGGGTGGCCATCAGCCCCAACCGTGAGGTGATTCATGAAGCGGACACGCAAGAATGGCGCTTTCACGCTGGTTGAATTGCTCGTGGTGATCGCCATCATCGGCATCTTGATCGCCTTGCTGTTGCCGGCAGTGCAGAAGGTGCGCGAAGCTGCCAATCGCATGCGCTGCAGCAATAACCTGAAGCAGATGGCCCTCGCCTTCCACAATCACGAAACCACTCATGGCTGCATCCCCTCGGGCGGCCGGGGCTGGAGTCAGGATCGCATACTGGTGAACGGCGTGCCCGCCAACTATACCGAGCAAAGCTGGGGCTGGGCCTACCAGATTCTCCCCTTCGTCGAACAGGATTCGTTGTGGCGGAATACGGATGACTACGTGGTCGGGGGAGCGATCGTGCCGCTGTATGGCTGCCGCACGCTGCGGCCCCCCACCGCTTTCCCCTATACGCAATCAGGCATATGGTCCGGGCAGAACCCGGCCAAGGTGCGCTTCATGATGGACTACGTCGGTTGCGGCGGCACCGCCGGCGACTGGTCCAGCTTCAATCCCACCGACGGCCTGCTCAATCCCACCGGGGCCGACATCATCACCCTCAGCAAAATTCCCGACGGTTCCTCCAATACCCTGCTCATCGGCGAGAAGTACCTCGATCCAATGTTGGCCCGCAAGCAATCGTGCTGCAACGATGATCAGGGCTGGGTCAACGGCTGGGACAACGACACCATTTGCTGGGGCGATGCCGGGGTTCCCAAGCAGAACGATACCACCGGCTGCTCGTGCGGGCGGCGCTTTGGCTCCTCGCATCCCAGCGGCATGCAGGGCGCCTTCGGCGATGGCTCGGTACACACCATTCCTTACAACATCAGCAATACCGTGTGGATGGCCCTCTGCTCGCGCAACGACGGCAACGTGGTGGTGTTGCCCTGAGCAGTTTACTGGCGCGCTGCATGCCGGCCCCGCACGGGATATTGCGGATCGTGAAAGCCCCAGCCCGTGTGCTCGCCGGGGGGCACCAGCCCATCGACCAGCACTTCATCTTCCAGCGTGATCTTGCATTCCAGCGCCTGCACGGCATCCGCGTACTGCTCCATGGTGCGCGGGCCGATGATCGCTGACGTCACGTTGGCGTTGGCCAGCGTCCAGGCCAGCGCGAACTGACTCAGCGGCACTCCCTTCTGCTGCGCGTGTTTCGACAGTGCCTCGGCGATGCGAAAGCTGTCGTCGCGCAGCTCGGTTTGCTGGATGCGCGTGTCGCCGCGGGCGGCCCGCGAGCCTTCGGGAAACTGCTCGCCCGGCTTGTATTTGCCCGTGAGCACGCCACGGGCCAGCGGGCTGTACACCACCGCCCCCACGCCGTGCGCGCGGCACATCGGCAACAGTTCCACCTCGGCATCGCGATTGACAATGTTATAAAGGGGCTGCACGCACACGAATCGTTCGAGACTGCGCCGGTCCGACAACCACAGTCCTTCGCAGATCTGGTAGGCGTAGAAGTTGGAGCAGCCCAGGTAGCGGACCTTGCCCTGCCGGACCAGGTCGTCGAGGGCACGCAGCGATTCTTCCAGCGGCGTGTGCCAGTCGTACTGGTGCAGGTAGTACAGGTCGATGTGATCGAGCTGCAGCCGCCGCAGGCTGTTTTCGACTTCGCGCATGATGTGGAAGCGCGAGCAGCCCGCATCATTGGGCTGCTCGCCCACCGCCACGCGCACCTTGGTGGCCAGCACCACCTTGTCGCGGCGATCGCGCAGGGCCTTGCCGACAATGCGTTCCGACTCCCCCTTGGCGTAGACGTTGGCGGTATCGACGAAGTTGACCCCCTCGTCGAGGGCACGGTGAATGATGCGGACGGAGTCTTCCTCGCTGGTGGCCCCGCCGAACATCATGGCGCCAAGGCACAGCTCGGAGACCTGCACGCCGGCACAGCCCAGATTGCGGTAACGCATGATGATTCCTCGCGATTATCAGTGTCTGGTCGGCATTGTAGCAATGTGTCGTTCTGGGTTCCGCATCCCGGTTCTCGGTTACCCGGTGTCGTACGACAATAGAAATGTCCGGTCTTAACGCGATAGAAATGTCCTCTTTGCCGAAGGCAAGGAGGACCTGTGTCTATCGACGACGGCGAGGACCGGCTAGCGATGAGTCAGCGGGAGCGCGACCTGCTCAGGATCATG
>JBFWSD010001186.1:0-2937 GCA_050248575.1 Gemmataceae bacterium | reverse complement strand
TTCACGCTGATCGAATTGCTGGTGGTGATCGCGATCATCGGCATCTTGATTGCGCTCTTGTTGCCCGCTGTACAAAAGGTGCGCGAGGCGGCCCGTCGGGCCAAGTGCCAGAATCAGCTGCGCCAGCTGGCCATCGCCATGCACGGCTACCTGAACGTCCACGAGCATTTCCCCGCGGGCTACCTCTTCGACGGCACCGATCCGTGTACCGACCCCAAGCCGGGCCGCATGCCCTGGGCCATTGCCCTCTTGCCCCACATCGAGCAAGACAACCGCTTCCGCTTGATCGATCCCAAAGGAACCTTCCACTCGCTCTACCACACAAACAACGAATCGAACAAGGCGGTACAGATTCAACGCAACCGAGCTTTCGAGTGCCCGTCGGATCACAACAACACCGACCAGAACGCCAACACCAATTACTTCGGCGTGCAAGGGGGCGGCACGGCGGCGGGCAGCTACTGCGTCGAGACCGGCTCGTTCCCCAACCGGCAGAATTACCACAACGGCATCCTCTACCACAACTCGCAAACGCGCATCGCCGACATCACCGACGGCACCTCCAATACCTTCCTGCTGGGCGAGACTCGGTACCTGGGAGTGCTCTCGGGGAACCCCAACTCGTCGGGCCAGTACTGGTGGGGCACGTGGGGCTCGACCTACTACAACGGCAGCGGCACCCTGCCCGTCACGCTGGCCGCGACCAGGCTGCCCATCAACGGTTCCGACGTCGATCCGGGCAAGGATGCACGCGAGGCTCGCAATACCGTGTCGACGATCATGTTCGGCAGCCGCCATCCGGGGGGCTGCCACTTCGCGCTGGCCGACGGCGCCGTCCGCTTCTTCTCCGAACAGATCAACCTGGCCACCTATCAGAGCATGGGAATTCGCAACGACGGGCTGCCCCTGGGAGGTGTCGATTGATGATACGCTGGCATCGAACCGCTCCCGTGTTGTTGCTGCTGCTACTGCTGGGCTGCTCGGGCAACTCGAATCATCAACTCTCGGGCAAGGTCCAGTACGCGGGCCAGCCGGTGCCCGCCGGCGAGATCCTGTTCATGCCCGATCCGGAAAAGGGCAACAGCGGCCCCGGCGTACTGGCGATCATCAAAGATGGCACCTACACGCTGCCCGAGGGGAAAGGGCACGTCGGCGGCGCTTACATCGCGCGGATCACGGCCTTCGATGGCGTGCCTCCGCCAGCCAGTCCCGACGAGGAGCCCGCCGACCAGCGCGGCAAGGTGCTGATCTCCGACCACGTCGTGAAGCTGGAACTGCCCGCCCAGACGACCACGCACGACTTCGATGTGCCTGCCGCGCCCTAAAATATCACGAGCAGCACGAGATTCTATTTGGGAGCACCACCATGTCGAGTTTCTCGATGACCAAGCATGTGGAGGCTGAGCCGCAGATGGTCTTCGAAGCATGCACGGACTTTGCCAGCCTGGCCCAGCGCGTGAAGGGCATCGAGAAAGTGGAAATGCTCACGGATGGCCCGGTGGGAGTGGGCACGCGTTTCCGCGAAACGCGCATCATGTTTGGGAAGGAAGCCACCGAGGAGATGGAAGTGACCGCGTTCGAGCCGGGCAAAGGCTTCACGCTGGAGGCCAATTCATGCGGCTGCCGCTTTATTAGCCACCACAGCTTCCAGGCCGAGGGCAAGGGCACGCAGCTGACGCTCAGTATCGAATCGCGGCCCCTCACCTTCTTCGCCAAGCTCATGACCCCGGTGGGCTGGCTCTTCCAGGGCATGATGAAAAAGTGCGTCGAGCAAGACCTGGACAACCTCAAGAAGTCCGTGGAAGCCCGGGCCGGCAACGTCTCGAGTCCCGCCGAATAAGCCTACTGCGCCGAATCTGGATTTGGCGAGCCGGAGCGTAAGCTCCTGGAGGGAATCGTCGTCTTCTCCTCCGGGGGCTGACGCCCACCGCTCGCCAAACGGCGCAACTGCGCACCCTATTCGTGATGTTCTTCGCGCGGCGGCTGCTCCGCGGGCGGCGGCGGTGCCGTTGTCTCGGAAGCAGGAGCATGGACGGGCAGCGGATTGCGCCGTTCGCTCAGTCCCTGGAAGATCGTGTAGAACACCGGCACGAACATCACGGCCAGGAAGGTCGAAGCCAGCATCCCGCCGAACACCGCGGTACCCAGGGCTTGCCGGCTGGCGGCCCCGGCCCCGGTGGCAATCACCAGTGGATACACACCCAGGATGAAGGCAAACGAGGTCATCAAGATGGGCCGGAAACGCGAGCGTGAAGCTTCGACGGCCGCATCGGCAACGCTCATCCCCTTGTGCCGCAGGTCGCGGGCAAATTCCACGATCAAGATGGCGTTCTTGCTGGCCAGCGCGATCACCAGCACGATACCGATCTGCGTGTAGACGTTGTTGTCCAGGCCGCGCACGGCCACCCCGATGACGGCGCCCAGCAAGGCCAGCGGCACGACGAAGATCACCGCCGCCGGGTTGGTCAAGCTCTCGTACAGGGCACACAGCACCAGGTAGACCATCAGCACCGCGAAGGCAAACACGTAGAGGGCTTCGTTGCCCACCTGTTTTTCCTGGTAGGACATGCCGGTCCAGTCGTAGGCGACCCGGTTTTCATCGGCCAGCTTTTCCATGGCGGCCAGGGCGTCGCCCGAGCTGAAGCCCGGGGCCGCCTGCCCGGTGATCGCTGCGGACGGATACATGTTGTAACGGTTCACCAGCGCCGGGCCGACCTTCTCCTCGATCGAACAGACTGAGCCGAGCGGCAGCATCTGGCCTTGCTTGTTGCGCACTTCAAGCGGAACAATGTCGGAAGCCCGCAGGCGATACTGCGAGTCGGCCTGTACGCGCACCTGGTAGGTACGGTTGTACTTGGTGAAGTTGTTGACGTAGGTGGACCCGAGGTAAGCCTGCAACGTATTGAAGACGCTGTCGATGGGCACGTCGAGCGTCTC
>JBFWSD010001185.1:0-2939 GCA_050248575.1 Gemmataceae bacterium | reverse complement strand
TTGATTATCGAGCCCGCCAGGTGGCCGCGATCTTTGTGAGCGGTGCGCGGCGAGCGCACGAAACGGGCGCCTGATTGCTGCGGTGCACTTACCCTTGATGGTGCGCCAAGGAGAGCAAAGTACTTGTCCGGTGTGTCTGGTCGGCTACCGTTGCCAGGCCTGGCCGATGGCGTCGGCGGCGAGGATGGCGTCGGCGACCATGTCGGCCGACACTTCGAAGGGCTCGTTGTGGATCGTCTCGCCGGCGGCAGTGGCCCGCGTGGCAATCTGGTCGAGCTGCGCGCGGGGCAACTCGCGCAGGCCAATCTGGGCGAGCGTGATCGGCAAGCCAACCTCGGTCGCAAAGGTCAACACTTGCTCGATGACCTTGCGGGGCTGCCCCTCGAGGACCAGCTGCACGAGCAGCCCGTAAGCGACTTTCTCGCCGTGATAGAAGTCGTGGGTGGCTGGAGCGACCGTTAGACCGTTGTGTACTGCATGCGCGGCGGCCAGCCCGGACGATTCAAAACCCAGCCCGGACAGGAGGGTGTTCGCTTCAACCAGGCGTTCGAGGGCAGGCGTGACCACCTTGGTTGCCACGGCCTGCCGGGCGGCCAGCCCATCGCTGAGCAAGGTCTCGTAGCAGAGCCGGGCCAGCGTCGACGCGCTTTCTGTGGAAGCGCCGCCGCGCATGTTGCGCCGCCGGGCCGCCACGCACGTCTGCGCTTCGAACCAGGTGGCCAGCGCATCCCCCATGCCCGCCACCAGTGCCCGCACCGGCGCCTGCGCGATCACCGACGTATCGACCAGCACCAGCTCGGGATTCTTGCGATAGAAGCGGTATTCCTGAAAGGCTCCCTCGTTCGTGTAAATGACCGACAGGGCACTGCAGGGCGAGTCGCTGGAAGCAACGGTCGGGCAATTCACCACGGGCAGCTCGAGATCGGCGGCGACGGCCCGGGCGGCATCGAGGACCTTGCCGCCGCCGGCGCCGACAATGACCCGGGCCTTGGCCGCGCGGGCCGCGGCCTTTTCAACCTCGATCTCGGCGTGCGAACATTCGCCGCCGAAGGCATGCACGGCGAACGTGAAACCCGCGGCGGGCAGCGTTTTCTGCCACACCTCGTCGAGCAGGCGGATCGCGGAGCGGCCCGCCACAATCAGCGCGGGACCGTCCAGGCCAAGGGCTTTCATTTCCTTGCCCAGCTCGGCAGTAGCGTTTTTGCCCTGCGTGTAGCGACTCGGGGAGCAGAAGACGGAGAGCATGCCAACCTCCAAACATGAGCCCGGTCATGCCTCGCTGGCGCGTCGGGCGAACCCTCGCTGGCGCGTCGGGCGAACCCTCGCTGGCGCGTCGGGCTAACGAATGCGTCGGGCGAACCCTCGCTGGCGCGTCGGGCGAATCCTCGCTGGCGCGCTGGCGGGTCGGGCGAATCCTCGCTGGCGCGCTGGCGCGTCGGGCTAACGAATGCGGCGGGCGAACCCTTGCTGGCGCGGCGGGCCAACGGGCCGCGAAGGGCGAACCGGTTCGAGACTATCGAAAAAGATAGGAATGAGAGGGCTGCGAGCAAACCCCAGTCGCGCATTCACTCGCTGCTGTGCGGCTTCTTCTCCAGGTGCTAAGATGTCTAGGGATCAGGAATTCGCACGGAGTGGTGACATGAGCGCCGGTAGCATCGAGCAGACACCGGTGATGCAAGGGGAAGAGCTGGATCGTGCGCGATCGCTGAGCAAGCGCAAGCTGCGGCCCCCGGCACGTGTGCCGGGCTACGACGACGAGGAGTTTCTCGGCAAGGGGGCTTTCGGCGAGGTCTGGAAGGCCGTCAGCCGCAACACCGGACGGCTGGTCGCCATCAAGTTCTACAACCAGCGGGGCGGCCTCGACTGGTCTCTGCTGTCGCGCGAGGTCGAAAAACTCCGTTTCCTCTTCAACAGCCGACACGTCATCCAGCTGCTCGAGGTGGGCTGGAACGCGGAGCCCCCTTACTACGTGATGGAATTCCTGTCGCAGGGGTCGCTCGAGGACAGGCTGCACGAAGGGCCGCTGCCCGTTCACGAGGCCCTCGAAGTTTTTCGTGAAGTCCTGGTCGGTTTGAGTCACGCGCACGGCAAGGGCGTGCTCCACTGTGACCTGAAGCCGGCCAACGTGCTGCTCGACCAGGATGGCAAGCCGCGTCTGGCGGATTTCGGGCAGTCGCGGCTGACGCACGAGCATTCGCCCGCGCTTGGCACGCTCTTTTACATGGCCCCCGAGCAAGCGCATCTGAATGCCAATCCCGACGTGCGCTGGGACGTGTATGCGCTGGGAGCCTTGCTCTATCGCATGATCACGGGCCACCCGCCCTTTCGCAGCGAGGAAGGGGTGACCGAGATCTCCACGGCGGCCAATCTCGAAGACCGGCTCGAACGCTATCGGAAGCTGCTGCGTTCGTCGCCGCCGCCCGTGTCGCATCGCCGGGTCGCCGGAGTGGACAAGTCGCTGGCCGACATCATTGAACGTTGCCTGTCCATCGACCCCAAGAATCGCTTTCCGAACGTGGAGGCGGTGCTCAACGCGCTCGAGCAGCGGGCCCAGCGGCGCGCGCGCCGGCCGGTGCTGGTCTTTGGCGCAGTCGGGCCGATCCTGGGCCTCGTGCTCGTCTCCCTGTTCGCATACCTGGCTTTCGAGAGTGCGGTGGATCGATCGCGGGTGGCCCTGGTGGCAAGCACGCAGGAGAGCAATCGCTTCGCGGCCCAGTTCGTGGCGTCGACGATTTCGCGGCAGATCAATCAGCGCTTCGACGTGCTGGACGATGCGGCCCAGTCCAGGGAGGCGCGAAACTTGCTCGAAGCCGCCGACGGCAAGGACGGCACCAGCATCGAACGTCGCGAGCTGCAACTCTGGCTCGATAGCTTGCGCGACAGGTACGAGGCGCTGCTGGGCACCCAGCAGGAAATCTGGTTCATCAATGACGCGCGGG
>JBFWSD010001184.1:0-2940 GCA_050248575.1 Gemmataceae bacterium | reverse complement strand
AGCCTGTCCATCAGGAAGGCTGCACGGGCCATGTAGCCCGAATCTTCCAGCACCGCCACGAAGATGAACAGGATGAGAATTTGCGGGAGGAAGATGACCACGCCTCCCACGCCTTCGATGATGCCGTCGACCACGAGGCTCTTGAGGGGCCCCGCGGCCATCAAGCCGCCCACCCAGTCGCCGAGTGCCCCCTTGGCCGCGTCGATCAGGTCCATGAGCGGGGCCGCAAAGAAAAAGATCGACACGAATACGAAGAACATCACGCCCAGAAAGA
Organism: Gemmataceae bacterium; assembly: GCA_050248575.1. Classification (GTDB taxonomy): domain Bacteria; phylum Planctomycetota; class Planctomycetia; order Gemmatales; family Gemmataceae; genus JBFWSD01. Next base: position 2,666 of record JBFWSD010001184.1, on the reverse strand, counting down.
AGAGGGTGCCCCACACGCGATGCGTGAGCACACGATCGATGCGGTCGGTCCAGGTCACCGGGCGCTCGGCGGGCCGTTTCAGGCACTCGTTGACCTTGCCGCGGATCCAGCCATAGCGCGTTTTCGCCTCGAGAGCGAGCAGGGCCAGGCCTGCATCGATGAGTCGTTTGCGGGCCGCGCGGACGGCGTCGACGAGCCCATCGCCGTGACGTTCTGCCAGGCGTGCTTCGGCGTGGCCCCCCGCGGAGTCGAGCAGCAGTCTCCGGGCGAAGAAGGCCGTTTCCTTGTCGCCCATCTTGGCTTGCAGCCCGCTTACCTCGGTTTCGAAGGCCTCGGGAAACGCCGGGCAGGCGGGCGGCACGTGCTTCTTGGCCACCGCCACAATGGCGTTCTTGAGATCGTCGAGCCCTTTCTTCTTGTTGGCCTGGATGGCCACGACGCGCACGCCGAGTTGCTCTTCGAGACGCGGCACGTCAATGACCAGCCCCTGTGCCTCGGCCACATCCATCATGTTGAGGGCCACCACCACCGGCGAACCGAGTTCAAGCACCTGCGTGGTCAGGAAAAGATTGCGCTCGAGGTTGGAGGCGTCGACGATGGAGATGATGACGTTGGGAGGCAGCTCCCCGTCGCGCTGGCCCAGAACGATCTCAACGGCCGCCAGCTCATCCGGGCTGCGCGGCGCGAGGCTGTACGTGCCGGGCAGGTCGACCAACTCGATCTCGAAGGCTTCGTGACGGAAGTGGCCCTTCTTGGTCTCGATGGTGACGCCCGGATAGTTACCGACATGCTGGCGCAGCCCGGACAGCCCGTTGAAGAGGGTCGATTTGCCCGTATTGGGATTGCCGACCAGCACAGCGCGAAGCTGCTCGCACGCGGTATTCATCGAGGGTCTCGAGGCTGGCGGAGGTCACGGACTCGGGTGCCCATTCGTTGGTCCGGCGAGCGGGGCCACGCGGATGCGGGCAGCTTCCTGCTTGCGCAAACAGAGGCGATAATCGCGCAGGCGAATCTCCATCGGGTCGCCAAGGGGCGCGAAGCCAAGGACCTCGACTTCCTCACCTTCGAGAAGCCCCATTTCGAGAAGGCGCTGGACCAGTGAGTCGTCGCCGTCGACAGCAGAGATACTGGCCCGCTGTCCGGAAAGGAGCTGATTGAGGGTTTGCGAGTTCATGGAGGAGGCCCGCGGCGGGTGTATGTATTTGAGACTCAGTCTCATACTATCGACTTCCCCGTCACTGTCAAGACTTACCTTGAGTGGTAAGCGCAATGGGGGTGTGGCCACGGATTCTGGTGGGGTCAGGCTGCTCCCGACCAGTAGCCGGACCACTGGTTGCTGTTCCGGACACAGATCAGGGCGGACATGCGGGGCACATTCTGAAAGCGCCAGCGGGCGCCGCGGGCTTTGAGTCGCAGCCCCAACGTTTTGGCCCAGCCCTCCACACTGCCGCTGCCGATTGCTTGCCCGGCGGCCAGGCGTTCGCGATACGCCAGACGGTGGCTGTGTTTGACGAAGTAGCCCACCAGTTTCTCCAGCGCCGCACGACGTTCAGGTGTATCGCCTTTCGCGTATTCCTCGTTGACCAGTTGGCACAGGCCTGGCCAACCTGACTCCAACAACAACTGTCGGCCATGCGTCAAGAAGGTCTGTGACGCCTCGGTGCCTTCGCCGTACAAGCGTTCGCCCGCCTGGGCCAGATGCCCGCAGCCGTGGAACACATCGAGGGTCTGCGCGCAGCCGGTAAAGACGCGTTCGACGGATTTCCAGATCCACGAAGCGCCATCGGCCAGGGCGTGCAGTTCGCTCGCTTGCCCTACGCCCAACCGCTTACTCCAGCGTCGCCAAGAGCGGCGAAACTTTTTCGACGAAGCAATGGTCGCCCAGGCCACGCGCGCGGTTGGCGTCGGCAAGTGGCGACTCTGCCACTCTGCGGGCGAAGCCGGTTCGGCACGGGGCCGCTTCTGAAAGGCGCCGATCTTCAGGTCTTTCCAGCCTTTTTCCAGGGTGTTGACCTTGCCAGCATCGACGGTGAATTCCAGGTCGCCCGCCGCTTGCGCGAAGGCCGCCGGAGTGTGCGTCTCCGTCGTCTGCCACTCCGCCATCCGGCGGCCCTGTCGGTGACACTCGCGGCGCAGCGCTTCCTTGCTCACCGTCACCTGCAAGAGCGCTGCCAGATGTTCTTGGGCTTTGGCGAAGGACACGTCCGCCGCCAAGCGACTCAAGTGTTGCTGCAGCGTCCGCGTGTAGGTGCCTGCGAGCCCGAGGACGGCATCGGCACTGTAGCCCAAGGCTTCGCAGCCACAGCGACTGCCCCACCAGTGCCGCCGCAAGCGCAACGTGCCTACACAACTCACGACCTGCCGTGCGGCGGCACCGCGGTTAGCCCGGGCGCGCCCGCAGCCGCACGCGCGGAGCGGTGCCCCTTTTTTTCAGCGGCAGTAATGCGCTCCTGCACCGCTTTCTCGAGCACCCGCCGATTCGCTTCTTGCCCCTTCTGCAAGACCGCAGCCTCGCAGGTATCGATGACCTGGCCCTCCGGCGCGGTCAAAGCCAACTGCTTCATCTCGCACAGGAACGCGTGATACTGGCGCAACAAGACCTCGTCCTCAGCGGAATCGACTTCGAGCGTAACCCGAATCGTGCTCATATCGGCCTCCTTGCCATT
>JBFWSD010001183.1:0-2941 GCA_050248575.1 Gemmataceae bacterium | reverse complement strand
TCAACGGACTCCATCCGCCCGAGTTGCTGCCCGGCGCGAAGGAGGCAGCCGAACGCATTCATGCGGCCGTGCTGGCCAAGCGCCGCATCTGCGTCTACGGCGACTACGATGTCGACGGGTTGACCGGTGCCTCCATCCTGTGGCGCTGCTTGCAGCTCCTGGGCACGCCTGCCGACTACTATGTGCCCAACCGGCTCGAAGAGGGCTACGGCCTCAACGTGCAGGCGCTGCAACGCATCAAGGAAGCGGGCGCCTCGCTGGTGGTGACCGTCGATTGCGGCATCGCCAACATGGCGGAGGCAGCAGAGGCGCGCCGCCTCGGTCTCGAGCTCATCGTCACCGATCATCACGAGCCGAAAGAGACGTTGCCCGCGGCCGACGTGCTGGTCCACCCGCGCTTGCCGGGCACGACGTATCCCTTCGGCGAGCTATCGGGTTCGGGTGTGGCCTTCAAGCTGGCCTGGGCTCTCTGCCAGGTGGCGAGCGGGGCCACCAAGGTCACGCCCGAGTTTCGCGAGTTCCTGCTCGACAGCGTGGTGCTGGCTTCGCTCGGCATGATCGCCGACGTGGTGCCCCTCATCGACGAAAATCGCATCTTCGTGCGGCATGGCATGATGCGGCTGCGACAGACGACCTCGCCCGGCTTGCGAGCCCTGCTCGAAGCGTGCCAGCTGCACGAAAAACCGGCGGTACGGGCCAGCGATGTCGCCTACTTCATGGCGCCGCGCTTGAATGCCGCGGGCCGGCTGGGCTGTGCCCGCCTGGTCATCGAACTGCTCACGACCAACTCGCGCCCCAAGGCAATCGAGCTGGCCCGTTTTCTCGACTTCCAGAACCAGCAACGCCAGACCATCGAGCGACGCATCCTGCACCAGGCGCGCGCCCAGCTTGGCGAAGAACTGCCCGATGCCCTGGTGCTGGCCAACCACGACTGGCACGCGGGCGTGATCGGCATCGTGGCGGGCCGACTCGCCGAGCATTACGGCAGGCCGGCTCTGCTGATCGCGCTCAACGAAGCGGCCCGTTTTGGCGTCGGCTCGGGGCGCTCGATTCCCGGATTCCCGCTCCATCAGGCGCTCGATGCTTGCCGCGACGGGCTGCTCAGCCACGGCGGGCACGCGGCCGCCGCCGGCTTCAAGATCGATCCCACTTTCCTTGACGACTTCCGTCAACGTTTTTGTAGCTACACCACCCAGTTCTTCCCGGGCGGAATGCCGCCTCCTCGTTTGGTGCTCGACGCCGAGCTGCCCCTCAGTGTGCTCACCCCGAAGCTGATCCGGCACATTGCCCAGCTCGAGCCTTACGGCGCGGGCAACCCGAGGCCGCTGTTCCTGTGCGGCCCGGTGCAGGTCGTCGGCACGCCCAAGCGTATCGGTGGCGGCGAACGCCATCTCTCTTTCCGCGTCCGCCAGCACGGATCGGTATTTCGGGCCATCGGTTTCAGCCTGGCCGAACGCTGCGACGAGCTACTGGCCCAGGAGGGCTGGTGCTTCCTCGCCTTCACTCCTTTCGTGAACGAGTGGAATGGCTTCCGCTCGGTCGAGCTCGAAGTCCGCGATTTCCAGGCCGGGCAGACGGCCAACCTGGTGTAGCACGAGCTATTTCTTCCCAGACAGACAAACCTGACACGTAGTTCAAGCCCTCTGCGCGCAGCATTCCCTTTGATAACGCCGCAACATGCCAATCGCGTTGCTTGGCAACAAACGGCGTAAGGGCGGAGGAGCTTGCCGTGAAACTGAATCAACTGGCTGTGCTGATGGTCGTGGTGCTGGCGGGCCCGACACGGGCGGGGAGCGTCGAACAGGACATCTGCCAGCCCTACGTGCAGGTCAACGTGGGCAACTCGTTTGGATCGGGCACTGTGCTCAATGTGGGCGGGCAAGTGCTGGTGCTGACCGCGGCCCACGTGGTGGAAGATGCGGTGCGCGAGACCAGGTCGCACTGGCTGGATGAGCGCGGCGTGGTTCATGAACGCGTGGAGCGGAAATATCAGCCCGTGACGCTGGTGAAGAAGAGTAGCCGCGGCCGGCGCGAATGGCAGGCGGAGATCGTGCGTTACTCGCCCCCCGAAGAACAAGGCGGGCACGATCTCGCCTTGCTCAGGCCGATGGAGAAGTCGGGGCTCGTGCCCGCTCATTTCAACGCATCGACCAGGCTCGAGGTGGGCATGGACTGCTGGTATATCGGCACGCCGCGCGGCCTGCACGCCTCGCTCGAGAAGACCATCCTCAACAAGCTGGATCACGAGGAAGAACAGCTGCCCGGGCAGCGCTACTACGTGGTCAATGGACACGGCACCTACGGGAACTCGGGGGGCGGCGTGTTCGTGAAAGTGGGCGCTGAGTATCGGCTGGTGGGAGTGGTATGTCGCATTGCGGGATGGCCCGAGGCGGGACCGAAGCATTGCCTGGCGTGCCAGCGGCTGGAGACGGTTGCGGAGTTTCTGCGGCTTGGTGAATAGGTGGATTGGTGAGTTGTGAAGAGAGGATACGACATGGGATCGGCGAAGGGTCGAGCGGGGAAGAAGTCGAGCTTGCGCGGATTGCGCGAGGAGGTGGAACGGTGCGAACTCGAGGTGCGGAAGAAACTGCTGGAGACGAATGCGTCGTATCTCGACAGCTACGTGGATCCGCGCGAGCAGCTCTTTGACGGGGCAGACGCGTGGTTGCCGCTGGGGCAGACAGGAGTTCCGCCGCAGACCGATTCGCGCGGACAGGGCGAGGTGCTGCCCGTGTACCTGGACGAGATGGGTCTGAAGGCCGTGCGCGACGAGAGCCGGCGGCTGCTGGCCTACAACCCGTTTGCCATCAACGCGGTGGAGCAGCGGGTGAACTACGTGTGCGGCCGCGGCTTCCAGTACAAGGTGCTGCGCAAGGATACCGCGCCGGCCAATGATGGGCTGGTGAAGGCGGCGCAGAGAGTGCTTGACGATTTCTACGAC
>JBFWSD010001182.1:0-2941 GCA_050248575.1 Gemmataceae bacterium | reverse complement strand
CCCAGGACGGTGACCGCGATGGACTTCGCGGTTTCGCCCGGCGCGAAGGTGAGCGTGCCGCTGGCGGGCAGATAGTCCGTGCCCGCCGTGGCCGTGCCGTTGACCGTGGTGTAGTTGACCGATACGGGCTGCGTACTGGCCTTATCGAGCGTGACGGTGAAGAGGGCCGTCGTGGTCTGCGGGCCGCTGCCCCCTGTCGGGAACTCGAACTGAACGGGCAGCAGCTTGTTCAGCTTGCTGGTGTCAACCGTGCGCCAGTCGTCGAGCAGAATGCCGCCGGTATCGCCCGAGTTGGGGTTCCACGACCACCAGGTCCACGAGATGCCTTGCTGGCCTGCTTGCAGGTTGGAGGCGCCGTCGCCGTCGAGATCGCCCGACAGGTAGTTGATCATGGTGTCGACCCAGGGGGAGTCGAGCGAGTTTTGCAGCCGGCTGCCGAACTCACCCAGCAACACGGGCGCGGTTCCTTCGCGGAACAGGTAGCCCCAGTGGCTGTCCCACACGTCGTAGAGGTTGTTGGGGAAGTTCGGATCGTGGAACCAGGTCTGATCGAAGATGGAGGCAGGATAGGCGTGGGGCGAATAGACGAGGCGGCCCTCGACGTCGAGTCGCACCGGGAAGTCGCCGGCGCCGCCGAGGTGTCCGCCCCACCAGTAAGGATCGCCCTGATAAGAACCGATGCCTTCAACGATGATCAACCAGTCTGGATTGACGGCGAGGATGGCATTGCCGGCCCGCTCGGCGGCGAGCCGCCAGTCGGTGGCCAGGTTGCCCGTGCCCCACGTGGCCGGGCCGTGCGGCTCGTTGTGCAGATCGGCGCCGATGACCGTGGGATTGCCGGCATAGCGCGCGGCCAGCATCTGCCAGTCGCTGATCCAGCGTGCTTCGGAATACTGGGACGTGTACCAGAGCCCGGAAGTCTCGGCCCCCGCCCCCGCGTCCGAGCGATGATGATCGAGGAAGATGCGCAGGCCGATCTGCCCGGCGTACTCGACGATCTTGTCGAGGATGCCCAGCGCGTTGAGCCCTTGCAGGTCGGGGTTCTTGGAGAAGTCGATGCCGCTGGGCACGCTGCCCGCATCGAACATCTGGTTCGAGAAGGGCAGCCGGATCGTGTTGAAGCCGAGCTGCTTCATCTGATCCATCATTTCCTTGTAGCCGCGCGTCCAGAGCCCGTGCGGCGTGAAGATCTCGCTCTCGAAGCCGAACCAGTTGACGCCGGCGATGCGCACCACCTGGCCGTTGGCGTCGACGATCTGGTTGCCCTCGGTGTGGAAGTAGCCCGTGACGGCCGAGCTGATGTCCCCTTCGGTGACCGAGACGTCGGCCACGCTGATTGCCGGCGGCACGGGCGGCGGGGGCGGCGGCGGCGGCGGCACGTCATTGTCGACGATCGTGCCCGTGGCGCTGCCGTCGGCGATGGTGGCCCCGCTGGCCGAGGTCAAGACGAGCAAGAAGCTCTCGTCCGGCTCATCAATCGTGTCGCCCAGCACGATGACCGAAACGGTCTTCTCGGTCTCGCCCGGCGCGAAGCTGAGCGTGCCGGTATTCGCCAGGTAGTCGACGCCGGCCAGCGCCGTGCCGGGCCGCGTCTCGAAGGCCACCTGCACGGTCGAGGTGCTGGCTGCCGAAAGCCGCACCACGAAGTCGAGCGTGACGTTGCTGGCATCTCCCTCGGCGATGGAGGCATCGGCCACCGAAACCGTTGGCGCGGGGGGAGGAGGCGGCGGCGGCGGTTCGCCGTCGAGCGGCACGCCATTCAGGACATAGCTGGTCGGCCCGTCCCCCGGACTGCCCTGCGCTGTGAATCCGAACGACACCGAAGCGCCCGGCGCGATGGTGCTGTTCCAGCCCGCGGGCGTGATCGTGTAGTGCATGCCCGAGCGGCTGGCGCTTGCGTTCCAGATCGACGAGATCTGCGGGCCGAAGTCGAACTCCAGCTTCCAGGGCGAGATGGCCGTGGTGCCATGGTTGGTGATGGTGATCTGCCCGTTGAAGCCGGAGCCCCAGTTGTCGCCGACCGCAAAGGTGACGGCCACGTTGCTCGTGCCGCTTGGCGGGGGCGGAGGCGGCGGAGGGGGCAACTCGTCGTCGAAGTACTCGAGCAAGAACGATGTGGGGGCGGCCGAACTGCCCGAGGCCGTGAAGCCGAACGAGGCACTGCTGCCCGCGGCGATGTCCGCGTTCCACTCGGCGGGCGCGATCACGTAGCGGCTGCCCGTGTGGCTGACGATGCTGGCGTTCCAGATCGATTGAATGTTGCCGCTGAAATCGAACTCGAGCTGCCAGTCGTCGATCAGTTCACCTTGATCGTTGACGATGGTGAGCTGGCCCTGGAAGCCGCCCTGCCAGCTACTCTGTACGGCGTAGGCCACGCTGGGATCGGTGACCACGGCGGGCACGACGCGCTCTTCGAGCCCTTCCAGGTGAAGCTGGGGCTGCGGTTTGCGGGCGGGCGAAGTATGGCGGGCCTGGCGAGTCTGGCGAAACAAACGGAACAGGTCCATGTACGGATCCTCTCGGTGCGCGCAGTCTGTCCGGCTTCCCTGGCGGAAGGCTGCAACTTCCCGGCGCGCTGTCTTGGCGCGCATGACGATCGTCTGGACTGCGAGTCGAGACGATAGGGACGGGAGTCCGAGCTTACCTCAGAGCTGGCTGGCCCGGTGTTTGGGAAGCGAGGCACAGAAGCCTGCGCATGAGAGGTGTTTCCTGTCAGCTCTGTGCATCGAGTATAGAACATGCCTTTTCGTTCCGCACTAGGGTTTGGCCCGGTGGGACAAGGATTTGTGAAAAATCCGTGAGCCAACGCAGGCGCGGTGCTCGCTGTCCGCGCCGCTAGTTCCTTGTGGACGGCATGAGCATCGTCCGGTAGATTCTTCATGGCTCACCAACCACAGCATCAAGCGTCGCGATCAGGAGGGTCGGACGTGCACGGAAGTTT
>JBFWSD010001181.1:0-2944 GCA_050248575.1 Gemmataceae bacterium | reverse complement strand
CCATGGGCTATTGGGTGGCAGGGCTGATCTTTCTGCGCACCTGGTTTCGCACGGGAGACAGGCTGTTCGTCGCCTTCGCCGCCGCATTCTGGACGTTGGCCGTGATTCGCCTGGCGCTCGTGGCCACTGACGTCGGCGAGCACACACCCTACCTGTACGGCTTTCGCCTGGTCGCCTACCTGCTCATACTGGCAGCCATCATCGACAAGAACCGCCCCGGCCGGCAGTCGCGCGCCGCGGCCTAGCACGAGAGTTCGGCTCCGCGCAGGAAAAAGGCCCGCGCCGTGGGGAGCCGGAGCGGGCCTTCTCAAGAAACCTGCGTTCGCCAGTCGCCTGACGCCGCCAGGACTAGCTGCCGAGCGAATTGGCGATGTTCGTGAACGTGGTCTTCGAGTTCGTGCCGAGCGTGCGAATTGCCGCCAGGCAGACGATCACGATCAGGGCCAGCATCACGGCATATTCCACGGCGGTGGGGCCGTCTTCCGAGACCAGGAAACGTCGCACTTTTCCGTAGAGATTACTCATGGGAACCTCACTGTGAGTCGTTGACGTTGAGAAATCGAGACATTGCGCTGCGCGGCGTTGCGAAAGTGCGGCGGCGGACGTGTCGCATGGCAAGGACGGTGCCGAGTTTGTCGGCCGCCACGTGCCGGACTTGCCGCCTCCGCCGGTTCTCCTGCCGCGCGACGGGTTGCGATCCATGATTCCGCAAACCATGTGCCGGGGCGTGCCAGCTGGCAAGCGGGCGCGCGTCGCAGTATGCTGTCACCCGGACCCGTCCCACCCACGTCAATCAGGTGCCGTATGTCGCTCAATCGCCGGCAATTCGTTCGCGTTATATCTCAAGGCGCCGCCGCCATCGCCATCGCCCAGCAGTTGCGGCCGGCAGCAGCCGCGCAGCGTGCCGCCTCCGATCCGCTGGTGTCTCTCGATGGACTGGCACAGGCAAAGATGATCAGTGCCGGCGAGATTTCGCCCTTGGAAGCGGTCGAACTGGCGATCGCCCGCATCGAGCGATTGAATCCCAAGATCAACGCGGTGGTCACCGCGGATTTTGATGCGGCCCGGGCCAGGGCCAGCGAGAACAAGTTCAAAGGCCCGTTTGCCGGTGTGACGTTTCTGGTGAAGGATCTGGACGACTTCAAGGGCACGCGAATGACCGGTGGTTCGCGCGCCGGTTTGACCAATATTTCCGAGACAACCCAACCGTACGTCCAAGCCTGCATCGACGCCGGCGTGAACGTGGTTGGAAAGAGCAACACACCCGAGCTCGGGCTCACCCCGACCACCGAATCGCTCGCGCTGGGGCCGTGCTACAACCCCTGGGACCTGACTCGCTCCGCCGGTGGCTCGAGCGGAGGCGCAGGAGCGGCTGTGGCCGCCGGACTGGTCGCGATCGCACAGGGCAGCGACGGCGGCGGTTCGATTCGCATTCCCGCTTCGTGCTGCGGAGTGTTTGGCCTGAAGCCTAGCCGCAGCCGCCTGATGGGTAGCAAGGACGAATTCGAGTTCGGCGTTGACGGCGTGCTCAGCCGCAGTGTGCGCGATACCGCGCACGCGCTGGTCGCCACCGAGCGAAAGACTCCCGGCCGGGGTCTCAAGCCCGTGGGCCTGGTCACTGGCCCGTCGAAGCGACGGCTGAAGATCGGCATGTACCTGAAGGGCTCCGGCGGAGTCGTGCCTTCGCCCGAAGTGAGCGACGCCATCATGGCAACCGCGAAACTGTGCGAAGAGCTGGGCCACGACGTGCAGATATCGAAGCTCGATTTGCACGAAGATTCCTACGCTGCCGACTTCCTCACGCTGTGGGCCTCCTATGCCGGCGAAGCCGTCGCCGCGCTGGAGAAAGAGCGCGGGCGCAAAGCTACCTTGCAGGACTTCGAGCCGCTGACGCTCGCGTTCGCCGAGCAGTATCACGGCGGCGGAAAAGAGAAAGTGCCGGCGGCTTCCGAGCGCTTGCAGCAGCTTTCCAAGGACGTCAACCAGCGCGTGCTGGAGTACGATGTGCTGCTCAGCCCGGTGCTCAGCACGCCGCCGCCGCTGGTAGGCCAGTACAGCCCTACGCTTCCCTTCGCCGAGCTGCTGGCGCGAATGACGACGTACGTGGCTTATACGCCGCTGTTCAACGTCACGGGCATGCCGGCCATGAGCGTGCCGCTGCATTGGACCAAGGAAGGATTACCTGTCGGCAGCCAGTTTGCGGCGCGGCTCGGCGACGAGCGCACGCTGCTGGAGCTGGCCTACGAACTGGAAGCTGCCCGTCCCTGGGCCGACAAGTGGGCACCTTGGTCGGCCGTTAAGGCGCCAGCGTAGACCCCAAACGCGTTTCGCAGCGCAATCTGCGGGCATCGGTGGCTCGCAGATACGACAGTGGTCGTCGCCTCCACTGGTGTCCGCATGCGCGGCCACCAGTGCCACCCACCTTGAACGTCGCATTGTCACTTCGTCGACCGGCAATACGACAAGGCCAATAAGGCAAACGCGGTGGACAGGTTGGGGTCGCCTTCCATCCAGCGGCGGTCCGCGTTGACCCACGAACCGTCAGGCTGTTGGCGCGCCAGTAGCGCCGCGGCCATCTCGCTTTGCCAGGCGTGAGAGTTTCCCTGGGCGTCCTTGAACTCTGGCTGCTTCACGGCGTCGAGCGCCTTGGCCATCAGTTGATAGTAGTAGTACAAGCCGGCTTGCCCGAGGCCCGGATTCTCTTCGAGCGAGTAATTCTTGGCCAGCCAGGCGAGCGCGGCCTTGACGCGGGGATCGTCGGCCTTCACACCGGCGAAGACCATGCTCTTCAACCCGGCGTAGGTCATCGACCCGTAGCTGCGCAGCCCGCCGTTGTCGGTGGTGCCCGCGGGACTCGAACCCTCGCCCGCCGCGGAATAGTAGAAGCCGCCGTCGTTTACTTTGGCGGCGAAGGCGGTGGTGTTGTTTTCGCTTTCCAGGTTCT
>JBFWSD010001180.1:0-2946 GCA_050248575.1 Gemmataceae bacterium | reverse complement strand
GGACGGCATGCGTTTCAACACGGCCATCGCCGCCATGATGGTTTTCACGAATCACCTGACCAAACTTGAAGCGCGGCCGCGCGCGGCGCTGGAGACGTTCGTGCTGCTGCTGGCCCCGTTCGCGCCGCACCTGGCCGAGGAACTGTGGGCCGCTCTGGGCCACAAGGAAACTCTGGCCTACGCGACGTGGCCTACCTTCGATGCGACTCTCATCCAGGCCGACGAGGTCGAGGTGCCCGTACAGCTCAACGGCAAGGTGAAGAGCAAGCTGACGGTGCCCGCCGGCATCGACGCCAAGGCCCTGGAGGAACTGGCCCGCGGCGACGACAAGATCAAATCGCTCCTCGAGGGCAAGCAGATCAAGAAGGTGATTGTCGTCCCGGGCAAGCTGGTCAACATCGTCGCCGGGTGAGCTCCGATCGAGTTTACTTGAGTTGCGGCTCGGCGCGCGGCGTTCTGCCTCTTCACGGCCTTCTCACTGGCTCTTGCCCCTCATCCCCCATAAGCTTTCCTGGAACAACATGTCGAAGCTCAACCCGGAGGTGCCGCGCTCATGGCAGACAACATTCGCGTCTTCGCCGCCAATCCGCAGGCTGTGGCCCAGTCGGCTGCCCCCAAGGCCGATCCCTGCATCCTGGTCATCTTCGGGGCCTCCGGCGATCTCACCAAACGTTTGCTCATGCCCGCCTTCTACAACCTGGCCTGCGACAAGCTGCTCCCCGAACAGTTCGCCATCATTGGCATGGCCATGACCGAGTGGACTTCCGAAGAATTCCGCCAGAAGATGACCGAAGACATCCAGGTCTTCAATACGCGTAAAGGGGTCGACCCCAAGGTCTGGGACCCATTCGTCAAGAACATCTACTACACACCGGGCAAGTTTGACGACCTGAACGCCTTCCAGAAACTCCGCGAGCTGATCGACAAGCTCGACGCCCAGCTCAAGACCAAGGGGAACATCCTCTTCTACATGGCCACGCCCCCCGTGGTCTTCGGCATGATCTCGACCCAACTCGACAAGGCGGGCTTCAAAGACGAATCCAAGGGCTGGCGTCGCATCATCGTCGAAAAGCCGTTCGGCCACGATTTGCCATCGGCCCTCGAGCTCAACCGCGAGATCCTCAAGTACTGGACCGAAGACCAGATCTACCGCATCGACCATTATCTGGGCAAGGAAACCGTACAGAACATCCTGGCCTTCCGTTTCTCCAACGGCATCTTCGAGACGCTCTGGAACAAGCACTCGGTGGACCACATTCAGTTCACCGTGACCGAATCGGTCGGCGTCGAGGGCCGCGGCGGTTACTATGACAAGTCCGGCGTGCTCCGCGACATGATGCAGAATCACATGTTCCAGATGCTCGCCTACGTGTGCATGGAACCACCCATCTCGTTCGAGGCCAACGCCGTCCGCAACGAGAAGGTCAAGCTGCTGCAGGCCATCCGCGTTTACAAGCCCGACGAGGTAAACACCTACTGCATCCGCGGGCAGTACGGCGCCGGCGTCAAGCCTGACGGCACGCCGCGCCTGGCTTATCGGAAAGAGCCCGACGTGAACCCGCAGTCAAACACCGAGACGTTTGCCTGTGCCAAGCTTCTCATCGACAACTGGCGCTGGGAAGGCGTTCCCATCTACCTGCGTTCGGGCAAGAGCCTGTGGAAGAAGGGGACCGAGATCATCGTGCAATTCAAGAAGGCTCCCGAGATCCTGTTCCGCGGCACGCAGGTGGCCCATCTCGAGGGCAACCGGCTCATCTTCCACATCCAGCCCGACCAGGGCATCGAGCTGCGTTTCCAGGGCAAGGTGCCCGGGCCGACCATGGAACTGCAAGACGTCAACATGCGCTTCGCCTACGGCGAGGCGTTCCGCGACTTCCGCGGCACGGGCTACGAGGTCCTCCTTTACAACGCGATGATCGGCGATGCGACCCTGTTCTCGCGTACTGACCTGGTGGAGACCGCCTGGCGGATCGCGCAGCCCTTGCTGGACGTGTGGGCCAAGGAGCCCGCCCAGGACTTCCCCAACTATCCAGCCGGTTCGTGGGGCCCGGCCGAAGCCTTCAACCTGCTCGAACGCGATGGCCGCCGCTGGATCGAAATCCTCAACCGCGAAGTGCTTCAGGAAATCCCGCTCTTCAAGAACTGCGACCCGCTGTTCCTCAACACGCTGGTCATGCAGCTCAAGCCGGACGTGGCCCAGCCCGGGTACACGATCATCAAGAAGGGGGACATGGGGCACGAGATGTACATCATCGCGCGCGGCGAGGTGGAGGTGATCGACGACAAGGGCAAGCAGCTCACCACCATGGGCCCCGGCCACTTCTTCGGCGAAGTGGCGCTGCTGACCGATCAGCCGCGCAACGCGACCATTCGTGCGACCCAGCACTGCGATCTGTTTGTGCTGGACAAGGCCGACTTCTGTCAGACTTTGCGTGACAGCCCGGCTTTCGCCGAAGCAGTCTTTGAAGAGGCGCGAGCCCGCTACAAGATCAAACTGGATGCGGAAGAGCTGTTGAAAGAACCCGCGGCAAGCGGGCAGTGACAGATTAGAGTGCGTCGAGCAGCCGCTGGCAGATCGTGCCTGGCACGAAGCCGCCGAACTGCCCGAGCTCGCTGGCCTGATTCTCGAAAAAGTTCCACCAGCGCTTGCCCTCGCGGAAGATCGTGACCGATCCAACCACGGGCAGGTAAACCAAGGGCAGATATAGGGCCTGGTAGGTGTGGCCAATCTCGTGAGCCATCACCTCGCTCCAGGAAGGATAGCTTGGCCCGCCGCCGGCTTCGCGACGCGTGCCGTCGCGGAGACGGCCGCCCGCCACTTCGACAGGGAACTCACGCGAAGCGGGCGTCTCACGTTGTTCGCGATAAACTCTCTCGGCAAAGTCCCAGCCCACGGCGACAATGCGGTCGGTCCAGCAGGTGCACGCTCCCCCCACAAAGGGCCAG
>JBFWSD010001179.1:0-2949 GCA_050248575.1 Gemmataceae bacterium | reverse complement strand
AGCGCCGAGCCGACCAGGATGCCGATCTTGCTGGAGGCGAGCAATACTGGCTCGAGGGCCAGTCCGGCGATGAACAGCGACATGGTGAAACCAATGCCCGATAGGCAGGCGCCTCCCACCAATGCACGCCAGCCAAGATCGTCGGGTAAGCGTGCCATGCCGAAGCCAATCGCGAGGGCACTGAATAGGAGAACGCCGACCGGCTTCCCCAGGACCAGGCCGGCAATCACCGCTTGCGACACCGGGGCTCATCAGCGCCTCGACGTCGAGAGTCACGCCCGCATTGGCCAGCGCGAACAGGGGCATGATGATGAAAGCCACGGTCGGGTGGATGCCGGACTTCAGGAATCCGAGCCAGGCCAGTGCGCCCAGCAACCAGTAGACTGGCACGCTGCGAACACCGAGTAGCCGAACAATCCTCACCAAGACAATGAAAATGCCGCCCGCGGCCAGTGCCCACAGCGAAACGTTCGCCGTATAGGCCAGGGCAATCACTAATACGGCTCCGACATCGTCGACGATGGCCAGCGTCAGCAGGAAGATCTTGAGCGAGAAGGTGACGCGACGGCCCAGTAAGGCCAGAAAACCGACCACGAATGCGATGTCGGTGGCCATGGAGTCGCCCCAGCCCTCGATGCCTGGGCGTTTCGGCCAGCACCAAGCAGTAGACGCCAGCCGGCGCCAACATCCCGCCAAGCGCAGCGGCAACGGGCAAGACTGCCTTACGTGGGTCCCGTAGTTCGCCGAACGCGAACTCGCGTTTGATCTCGAGGCCAAGTAGAAGTAAATCGTCATCAGCCCGTCGTTGATCCAGTGCCGTATTGGTTTGATGAATTCCCAACTGCCAACCATGAAACCAAACTTCGATTCCCAAACCCGGTTGTACTCGTCAGCCCAAGGGGAATTTGCGATAACGAGTGCGACAATGGTGCAGACCAGGAGCACGATGCCGCCCGTGGCCTCGGTGTGCAAATAACGATAGATGGCCCAGCTTTCGAGTCGCAATGGCGCGGGCTCACGTTCGGGCGTCGGATGATGCTGATCTGGCAGCCATTCGGGCATTTCCATCGAGACCATTCCGTTGCCGGAAAACACTAGTCTTCGGAATTGGTGCGCCCCACCGGCACGCCGAGAGCATTAAGCTTGGTCCGAAGCGTGGCGCGGGTGATCCCAAGAAATCGTGCCGCCTTGGAAAGGTTGCCCTCGGTTTGACGCAACACCTCGGTGAACAGATGCTTGTCGGTGAGGGCCTGGTATTCCGCATAGAGCCTGGTCGATCCAGCCTCGAGCTGGTCGCGGACGAACGCCGTCAAGTCGCCGTAGTCAAGTTCCGATCCGCCCGCGTCTTGTTCGCGAAGCGCGGCAGGCAAGAACTCCGGTATCACGACGGGCCCTGTAGTCTGGAGCAAGACCTGCTTAATGACGCTCTGCAATTCGCGCACGTTTCCTGGCCAAGAGTAGCCCCGCAGCAGTTTCATCGCCTCCGACGCGATGCCGTGAACGTCTTTCTTCAACTCCGCGCTAAACCGCCGGACGAAGTGTTCTGCCAGCAATGTCAGATCGTCGCCCCGTGCGCGCAGCGACGGCAGCTTGATCGTGTAGACGTTGAGTCGGTAATAAAGGTCGCCGCGGAAGGTCTCCTCGGCGACCATCTTCTCCAGGTCGCGGTTTGTGGCGGCAATAACGCGGACGTCCGTTGCAATCGGTTCGTTGCCGCCAACGCGTTCGAACTTCTGTTCCTGAAGTACGCGCAGGATCTTTGTCTGCGTCAAGGGCGTCATGTCGCCGATTTCGTCGAGGAACAGTGTGCCACCGTTGCACTGCTCGAACTTTCCAATGCGCTTGCGGTCGGCCCCGGTGAACGCGCCTTTTTCGTGGCCGAAGAGTTCGCTCTCGAGCAATGTCTCGGGTATGGCGGCACAATTGATCGCCAGAAAGGGGCCGCGGGCGCGGTCGCTGTAATGGTAAAGAGCGCGCGCCACCAGTTCCTTGCCGGTGCCGCTTTCCCCGAAGACGAGCACTGTCACGTTCTGGGGAGCAACCCGGCCAATGGCCTTGTATACCTCTTGCATTGCTCCGCAGCGACCCAGCAAGGCATCAGCCTCTTCGTTCGGCGCTGCTGTGTCTTCAGAGATCACGGCGGGAACGCGCATGAGCCGACTGATCTCGAATGCCCGCTCGACCAGGTCCGACAGCTGGTCAAGTTCCAACGGTTTGAGCAAGTATTCATAGGCGCCGAGCCGCATTGCTTCGATGGCCGTGGCCATCGTGCCGTGCCCGGTGATGAAGATGACCGGGATCTTTGGATCGATTTCGTGAATGCGGTGAAACGTGTCCAATCCGGAAGCGTCGGGCAGGTTGATGTCGAGGATGACCACGTCGGGCCGATCACGGGCTACCGCCTCGACCCCTTCCCCGGCGGTGGCAACCGTGAGCAACGTCACCTCCGGTTCCGTAAAGGCCTTGCGAAAGAAGTAAAGGATCGAGGGTTCATCATCAACAACAAGCAGGGTAGGCATTACTTCTCCCTGTGCGCAAGGCTCACTTTGCCGCCGGAGGCGGCAAGCGCAGCAAGAAACACGCGCCCCCTCCAGGCATGTTATACACGGTGAGGCTGCCGCCGTGGTCTTCGGCGATGCGTCGCGACACGGGAACGCCGAGACCGATGCCGGTTTCCTTGCTGCTGACAAAAGTCTCGAAAATCTTGGGAAGGATGTGCGCGGCGATCCCTGGGCCGGTGTCGCGGACGTAGAGTTCGACGCCGCCTTCTGGTACGGCGCGGAGGTCGATCTCCACGGCGCCCCCGTCGGGCATGGCGTCGAGAGCGTTCAACACCAGGTTCAGCACGAGCTGCTGTAATTGATCCTCGTCCGCCATCACCTGGATCGGGACTTCTGGCTGGAGAAAGTTGAGGTTCACCTGCTGCTTCCGCGCCCGGCCTTTGACGAC
>JBFWSD010001178.1:0-2952 GCA_050248575.1 Gemmataceae bacterium | reverse complement strand
GGATGCCTCCTTGCGTGGACAGGATGAGAAATTCCTGTCGGCCCAGCTCGGCGGGGTTCCAGCCCATACCGACATCCTGGGTCCAGCCGAAGAGGTCGCCGGAAGGCGCCTGGCGGAGCATATCCTCGGTGAGGGGCAAGCTGCCCGCCGGCCCGGGCGCGCTGGCCCGCACGTCGAAGAGGGCCGGATCGCTGTCGACGACAGCGGCAAAGTCAGTTCGCGCAGCCATGTGGCACCAAGAAGGAGGCAGGATGGTTCCAGCGGGCTGCTTCAACTTACGGGGCAGGGAAGGGGGAGTCAACGCAGTGCCGGTGTTGACTTGCGAACTGTCGTGCTGGTTGTTGTTCACGCGCCCACCTTCGGGCTGCGCTTGACGGTGACTTCGCCTGTCGGCCCGTCGATATAGATATCGACCCAGCGGGCCACCAGTCCATTATCGTGAATGAACTCGGCGTGCCAGTACTTCTTGCCGTCGCGCACGAACAAGCGAAGGGGATGCGCGTATTTCGGCTTTCCCATCTTGAAGTAGTTTTGCGCCGCTTGCAGCGCCAGATCGGCCGCTTGCTGCCGCGTCACTTTCAGCCCTTTCTCCATCTCGGCGATCTGTTCGGCGGAAAGGACCGTGAGCGTGATGGGGGCCGAGGAGACCTGCCCGACCCAGCCGCGCTTGTCCTCGTTCTTGACAATGGCTTGCAGGCGGTATTCACCCGGGCGGGCAATCAGCTCCGGCGGGATTCGCCAGGATTCGCCTCCGCCCGTGCGAATCACCACGTTCCCTTTCTGGTCGCGAAAGCGCATGAGCGACAAGACGGCTGCACTCTTCTTCGAGTCCACGCTAACGAAGTCCTCGTTGGCCGCCTTGTCGAAAACGCAAGTCGGATGGCTCTTCAAGATCCCTTGCACGGCGCGATCGATTGGATAGATCCGGTGCGGCTGGTCCTTGCTGCCCAGCTGCGCGATGGTCAGTTCCACGCCGCGCAAGTCTGGGTAGCTATTCCAGGTGATCTTCCTGGGCAGATCGTTGATCATGCTCAGGTGAAAACTGACGGGCTCGCCCGGCTCGAACGTCGCGGGCTGAGTGGCCCGGCCGTACAGGTGCAGCTTCAAGTCGATCGGTTGCTTCTCCCCCTCGGGAACGGGGGCCGCCATCGCGCTGCCCAGCACAAGCACCAGATTCCCGAACAAGATCATTCGCATCAACATGGCTGGCTCTCTTTCCTGTTGTTCGCCTACAAAGAGGACGATCCAGAGGTGCAGAAGATTGCCAGATAGGCACTCACGCAGAGTCTATTCGAATTACACACGCGCCCGGACGTCTGGTAAACTTGAGCCACGTCACTGGTTTTCTTGTGGAGAATCTCCGATGCCTCGTCGCTGCCTGATTGTTGTTTTTGCCCTCGTGGTTGCGCTCGGCCCGGTTTACACGGCGGACGCACCTTCCACACTGGTGGTGAAGTCGGACTTCCCCGGCGGATCGGCGAAGGTGGAGAAGCTCGACCAGGGGGCGCGGCGGATCGAGATCGTGCCCGCGGGCCGCGCCGAGCATGGCTGGGTCTGCTGGTGGTACTTCAAGGTCGAAGGCATCACGCCGGGCGAGACACTCACGCTCGATGTCGGCAACGGTGTCTGGGCCACGCCCGACCGGGCCGCATTCAGCCTCGACAACAAGACGTGGCAGCACACGCCCCCCGGCAAGCGCAGCAAGGGCCGCATCACATACGAGGTGAAGGTGCCCGCCACGGAAGCCTGGTTTGCCTGGGGCCCGCGCTTCGTGCTGAGCGACGCGCGCGCGTTGCTTGACGGCTGGGCCAAGCGGAGCCCGCATGCCAAGGTCATCGAGCTGTGCAAGAGCAAGGCGGGTCATTCGGTGCCCGCCCTCGTCGTCGAACAGGAAGGCGCCAAGCCCGAAGACCGCCTTGGGATCTGGGTGGAGGCGAGGCAGCACGCCTGGGAAGCGGGCTCGAGCTGGGTCTGTCGCGGCTTCACCGACTGGCTCCTCTCGGATGATCCGCGTGCCGAGACACTGCGCAAGAAGGCACGCATCACCATCGTGCCGATCATGGATGTCGATAACGTGGAGCGCGGCGAAGGGGGCAAGAATCAGCAGCCCCACGATCATAACCGCGACTGGAGCGCGGAGCCGGTGTGGCCCGAGGTGCGGGCGGCGCAGGAACAGATCGCGGCCATGGACAAGCAGGGCCGCTTCGACCTGTTCATCGACTTGCACAATCCCGGGGCAGGAGACAAGCAGCCCTTCTTTTTCGTGTCGCCCCCCGAGCTGTTGACGCCGGTGCGGCGCCGCAACGTCGACAGTTTCATCGAGGCGGCGAAAGCGGAGATGCGCGGCCCGCTGGCCCTGTCGCCGAAGACGCGGCCCTCGGGTGCCAACTACGACAAGAACTGGCAGAAGATCAGCAAGAACTGGGTGTCGGCTAATACCAAAGAGCATGTGGTTGCCGTCTGCCTGGAGACCTCGTGGAACACGCCGAACAGCATTCCGGAGAACTACCAGCGCGTGGGCAAGGAACTCGGCCTCGCCGTGGAACGCTACACGCGCGAAAACGTGCGGGCCAAATAACCCAGGAACGAATGGCATCCCTGCCCAAACGCAGGCGCTGCATGCCCGCTTGCGCAATGGAGGCCTATTTCTGGTTTCTCTTAGCCATTGCAGGATTTCGATTTGCGTCAAAACACCGTCCCCGAAAAGCAAAAAGTGCGCAAACAATCGCCTGAAGTCACCGTGGTCAAACGACTTTCGCATCTGGTTGTGACACCGAGCCACATGTGGTTGACAGACCTCCCGTTCGCTGCGCAGCGGGCTAATTTCCCATAATGATGGGCCGGGCCGGGGAAAAGTACGTGACAGGTTTGTCTGTCCGTGAACGGACTGCTTGCACACTTCGCTTGCACAGGAAGCCTGTTATGCAAGTCGCCTCAGGTCATTGCAGCTTG
>JBFWSD010001177.1:0-2952 GCA_050248575.1 Gemmataceae bacterium | reverse complement strand
ATGGAAAGGGGCTATTGTCAATAGTTGTGGATGACATCAGGCGGCGGCCTCTTGTTTTTCTCCATCCACGAAGGCGATGCCCGCGATCACATCGGCCAGGAGGGCGGTGCCATTCAAGGCCCGCTAGCCCGCATTTCTCACCGAATGGGGTTGCGCGATGGCCCCTGAGTTGGCATAAGTGTTTTTGCACAAGACGCTTACACACAACCCAGGAGGACAGCACGCTATGACACAGTGTAACGATGATGGGCTGCTTTTCCAGGCGTTGGCGGGGCATGAAGTGGTCGCTCGGTTCGATGGCGGCAAGGTGACTTCGGACGCGGGCGGCTTGCTGCTGCGTGAGGTCGAGGCACGCTTTGGTTTCGTGCAGCAGTTTGCCCGCTGCTTCCACGACGGCCGTGATCCCGAGCTGGTCGAGCACACGCTCGACGAGTTGCTCACATGTGATCTGCTCCACTTCCATTTTCGGATTGTTCACGTCGAAAGCAGCACGACGAGGATTCAGCACCACGAGCGGCAAGTCCTTGAGCATCTCCACCATGACAGGCTGCCACTGTGGACAGGATGTGATACCACCGCCCAGGAATAGGCTGGGCAACTTGCCGCTCCGGTAGACCTGCGGGCATTCGATGTATTTCATCACAACCTCGGGTCCACTGGCTCGCTCTCCAATGCCAGCACACCGAACACGCACTCGTGTACCCGCCGCAACATCGCCTGGCCCCTGTATTCCGCTGCCCATTGGAGTACCTTCCTCAATGTCGAGCGCCGTCCACGTTCATTTCCCATCGCTTGATCTCCCCAGCCACCCCCTCCAGCGAATCATGAATCTTCTGCCGCTTTCCTCGAACCAGACCGACCTGAATGCGGATGTCGTTCTTTCGCTGGTATTCGGGGTGATGACCGATGAAGAGTTTCTTGTCCGTCGCCACCCACTTGCCCAACTCGAACAACGTGATCGGGCATAACGTTTCGCAGGGAAACCAGAACATGATGGCGTCGGCCTTGACCATGTGCCGAAACGTGCGCCGCACACTGAAGCGTGCACTCACCGCATCGACGTCGTTCCCATCCCCCGCGTAACTCGAGCTGATACCAATCATGGGCGGCTGGAAGCTTCTCCGCCCCTTTCGGTCGCGGCTCGCATGCGGGCTCCTTGTCCGGCGGAGCTTCCCCCATCACAACCGGCGCCTCGGCAAGTTCCGCCTGCGGCGCGGCCGGCGCGGGCACGATCTGTACCGGCCGGCCTGTTGCAGGCGAGATGAAAGTGCTTGCTTGCTGAGCCTTGAGTGAAGCGGCACCTGCGAGCAAGGCAAGTGCACCAATGAGGGATTCTTTGTATAACATGAGCTTTCCCGCGCAGAAAGGGTCCTACTCTGCTGTTAGCATCGGAACTTGCGGGCGGACAGTTAAATTCGATCCGGAGGAGCTTCTCCTGGATGAGATGAGCAATGCTTCCAAGTAATCTCACTGCTACCCTTTGCGCAGCTTGAAGCGGGCAGAGCGAGTCGGCCGTGGAGGAAGCACTGCGGCACTTGCTCAAGGAAGGCCGAGAGGTGTCGGCCGCGGCGGTGACGACGTTGCTGTGCGTTGGTTCGAGTTGGTCGCCGCTGACCGACTGGCAGCTTTTTTTTTGATCGGCTTTGCCCGGCGTCATTTTGTTTGGAGTCGGCTAGACTCCAAAAGTCTTGAACAGCATCCACCTGGCGAAGAACCCCACTGGCCAGGTCAGCACAAACCAGAAGACACCACCCAAGAGCGCGACGAGGCAATCGACTAACAGAGCGGAAACATCGCTGGATGATTGAGCGTGATAAGCACGCTTTCGTGGCGACGCTTCTGATTCAAGACGGAATTCTGCTTCCTCGGCATGAGCCGCCGGAGGCGGCAAGCTAGGATAGGTGTCTACAAATACACCCGGAGCCGGCTCGGAACCAGCGGAGGTTTCGGTCGCTTCCCTGGGTTCGGCTTCGTCCTTGGCTTCGCCGACGTGGAGGTTCTTTACCTTGCGGATGGGCAGCCAGCCTTCCACCGTCTCAGGTGACGCCACACGAATCACATCATCCAGGCCCAGCTCGCCACGCGCCACAAGCCTGCGTATTTCCTTGGCAGTCAGCGGGCCATGAACCGCTCCGTCGCGCAAGTATTCGTAGCACTTGCCCATGACAGCTTTCCTGTTAACGAGGGCAGCGGCAGTTGCAACCACTGCAATCAGTCTTGCAGCCCTGATTCTGTTTACGATTGCACTCCACGCAGCACTGGCCGCAACAGCCTCCACAGATGAGCCCGCCGACGCCGCCTGTCAACTTGCACCAGTTGCTGAGAAACTGCCGTCGATTTTTCGAAGGGGATCGGGGCGACTCCGTCGATGCTGGCTCATCCTCGGAAGGAGACTGCTCCGAGGCGCACGAGCCAAGTCGCCGCTGTCCAATCTGCCGCAGCGCATCCACAAGCACCGGCCGGAGGAGTTCCGGATCGCTAAACTGAATGGAAGACAATTCTTCCTCGAGAGTCATCTGTGTAGCGGCGACGAACGTCTTCGCAGCCTCTCGAGCCGCCGTCGGCGAATCGGCAACAGCCTGAAAGGGATTGAAGCGATTGCTCCGAAGGTCGTCGCCAAAATCCGTGACTGCGTCCAGCACGTAGACCAATCGACCAAAGGCGTTACCGACTCGTCGAAGACCTGCGGAGTTTTGCGGCCGCCGACTCAAGACGGCCGTGTGAGCGAAGACCTCACCAAAACAAAATGATGTAGGTTCCGCATAGTAGTCTGGAGACTGTCCAGGACATCCTTCGCGGTTGCACTGAGAGGCGACCTGGCGCTCAAGCGGACGCGTATCGAATCCGAGAGCGGCTGCGGTTTCTCGAGCGCTAGCGCCCCAGCCCGACACCAGGCGTTTGGCCAACAGCCGGGGGACGGGGATAGGATCGTCATCCAACATATGGTCCTGC
>JBFWSD010001176.1:0-2953 GCA_050248575.1 Gemmataceae bacterium | reverse complement strand
CTTCGAATGTTGATGGCGTTCTCAACCGGAATGACAAAGATCTTCCCGTCACCGGGCCGTCCGGTGTGAGCGCTACGCTCGATCGCCGCGGTGACCTGGTCGACGATGGCTAGCGGCACCACAATTTCGAGCTTCGCCATGACGGTCTCCCCGTACCCGCCGTCCTTGCTGGCGAGGTCAATGCGGCGACCAAATCCCTGGATCACGGACATCGTTGCGCCAGGCAAGCCGGGAATCTCGTGCAGCGCCCTGAAGATGTCGGGAATCCGTTCGTGCCTCACGATGGCCTTGATTTCGCGCATCACAATTCCACCTCGACAGTCTCTCGTTGAAAGCGCCGATAGAGCGATGGCAGGACGAAGAGGGTTAACGCAGTGGAGGTCACGAGTCCGCCGATGACGACGGTGGCCAGCGGCTGCTGTACCTCCGCGCCTGCCCCGGTGGAGATCGCCATCGGGATGAAGCCGAGGCCGGCCACCAGCGCCGTCATCAGGATTGGGCGCAGGCGAAGTTCGGCACCCTCGCGGACAGCTTGTTCGACCGGCATGCCCTGCTTTCGCAGCTCAATGAAATACGAGACCATGACCACGCCGTTCAGCACGGCGACCCCGAACAACGCGATGAAACCGACCGCCGCAGAAATGCTGAACGGCATGCCGCGCAGGAACAACGCGAGGATGCCGCCGGTGGCGGCGATTGGAATGTTGACGTAAATCAACAGTGCGGGAACGGCGGCGTTGAAAGTGGTGTAGAGCAGCACGAAGATCAAGAACAGCGCCACCGGCACCACGAGCAGGAGGCGGGCCGAGGCGCGTTCGAGGTTCTCGAACTGCCCGCCGTACTCAACGTAATAGCCGGTCGGCAGCTTCACTTCGCTACCGATAGCCCGCTGCACATCGGCCACAAAGCTGCCCAGGTCTCGGCCACGGACATTTGCCTCGACGTTGATCTTGCGATGAATGTTCTCTCGACTGATCTGGGCCGGCCCCTCTTCGACGAAGATGTCAGCCAGTTGTGTGATCGGAATCATGCGGCCCTGCGGGTCGGCCACCTGCAGGCGCTTGATCTGGTCGACGTCGGCCCGACTGCCCGGCTTGAACCGCACCTGCAGCGTGAAGCGGCGCTGCCCCTCGAGCACTTCGCCGACCTCGCGCCCGCCGAGGGTCCGCACCACGTCGAGCACGTCTGCGGCGTTGATGCCGTAGCGAGCGATCTCGTCACGTCGAACCTTGACGCGCAAGAACGGCAGCCCGCCGGTCTGTTCGAGCTTGACGTCAGCGGCCCCCGGCACGCGCGATACCACCCGAGTCAGTTCCGCGCCCGTGCGGCGTAGTTCCTCGAGGTCGTCGCCATACAGCGTAATGGCGACGTCGGATCGGACGCCGGCAATCAGCTCCTGCACGCGCAGCTCGATCGGCTGCGAGAAGCTCAGCACGTTGCCTGGCACTTGCGCCTCCAGCGCGTGTTCAAACGCCTCAATCAGGCCCTCGCGGTCGTCGGCGGTGGTCCACTCGTCGGGATCCTTCAGCAGGACGTAGATGTCGCTGGTCTCGACGCCCATGGGATCCGTCGGGATCTCGGCCTGGCCGGTGCGCGAAATCACCGAGGTCACCTCGGGAAACTGCTTCAGCACCTTCTCGATCGCCGTGGTGCTCTTGATCGATTCCGACAGCGACACGCTCGGCAGACGCGACGCTTGAATCGCAAAGGTCCCTTCATCCAGCCTGGGGATGAACTCGGAGCCCATGAACGGCACCAGGAACAGTGAGGCGGCAAAGACGCCCGCAGCCATCATGCCGACCAAGCCGGGTCGCCCCATCGCCTTGCTCAGAATCGGCCGATAGCGCTCCTTCAGCCAGTGGACCAGTCGCGGCTCCTTCTCCTGAATCTTGCCGCGGAACAGCAACGCCGCCAGCACCGGCATCAGCGTCAGCGACAGGATCAGCGAACCGACCAGCGCGAACACCACGGTCAGGGCCATCGGCCTGAACATTTTGCCTTCCACGCCTTCCAGCGTGAGGAGGGGCAGGTAGACCAGGATGATGATCAGTACCGCGAAGAACACCGGGCGGGCGACTTCCCGGCCGGCATCCCGAATCGTATTCTCCCGGGCACTGGGATCCTGGTTGCCGGCATGACTCAATCGCCGGACGATGTTTTCGATCATCACGACCGAGCCATCGACGATCAAACCAAAGTCGATCGCGCCCAGGCTCATCAGATTGCCAGACAGGCCGGCCTGCACCATGCCCGTGAACGCGAACAGCATCGACAGCGGGATGGCCGCGGCCACGATAAGGCCGCCGCGCACGTTGCCCAGCAGCAGCAGCAGCACGGCCACCACCAGAATGCCGCCCTCGACAAGGTTGGTCGTGACCGTGCCGATAGTCCGCCGCACCAGTGCGGTGCGATCGTAATAGGCATCAACGGTGACGCCTTCGGGCAGGCTGCTCTTGAGTTCCTCGAGGCGCTCTTTCACGCGTTCGGCGACGACGCGCGAGTTTTCGCCCATCAGCATCATCACGACGCCCGTGACGACCTCGCCGCGGCCATCGCGAGTCACGGCGCCTTGCCGCACTTGAGGGGCCAGCACCGTCTCGCCAAGGTTCTTCACGAACACCGGCGTGCCCTCACCCGTTGTGGCGACGACGATGTTGTCGACATCGCTGAGCGATTCGACCAGGCCTTCACCGCGAATGACGTACTGCTCCTGGGCGCGTTCGATGAAGGCGCCGCCGGTGTTGGCGTTGTTCTTTTCCAGCGCCGTGAACACCTGATCCAGCGACACGTTAAACGCCACCAGCTTGTCGGGGTCGAGCTGCACCTCGTAGGTCTTGAGCTCACCACCGTAGGTGTTGATCTCGACCACGCCGGGCACCGAGCGCAGCTTGAAGGCGATGTCCCATTCCAGAATGCTGCGCAGTTCCATCGGCGAATACTTGTCGCCCCGCAC
>JBFWSD010001175.1:0-2955 GCA_050248575.1 Gemmataceae bacterium | reverse complement strand
GCGGCCCGGGCTCTTGCTTTTCGCGGGCGTTGCCTGCTAGCACCAGCCCGCGGGCGCCGGGCACCGTCCAGCGGGCCAAGGTCTTGATATAGTCCGCGGTGTGGCCGTCGCGACGCAGCACATGATAGCAGCCCCGATCGAAAAAGAACGTGAAGGGCTCCCCCAGGTCGGGCGGATCGAGCAAGTCGGCAACGACGAACTCCGCCTCCGCGTTTGCTTCGCCGGCCCGGGCCAGGGCCCGCTCGATGGCGGTAGGGCTGAAATCGACACCCACTACCTCGAAGCCTTGCTGGGCGAGCAAGACGGCATTGGCCCCGGTACCGCAGCCGATGTCGATGGCCCGGCCCCGATCGATGGTCTCTTCGGCAAGTACCCGCTGTAACTCGGTCGAAGCATGCCCGGTCTCCCAGGGCAGATCGTTTTCCCGATAGCGCTCGTCCCACTTTTCCTGCGAGCTCATGTGGCGTCCTTTCGATTCCGTGCTTGCAAAAGCGTGCCCGGCATGGTGACCTATCACTATCAGCGACACTTCACAGACGTTTTACGAACGGGTGTACGATGAGCTACGGGCGTTGGACAGTGGCGGCAGTGATGTTGTGCGGGCTGGCACGGCCGGCGTGCGGCCAGCAAGTGATCTTGCACGCGCGGACCATGGCAGCCTTCCGCCCGGCGTATCTCCTGGAAAGACCTGAAGTGATACGCGAGCTGCGGCTCGACCGGGCTCGCGCCGTCTATGCCCGCCTGCAGGCCATGGGGGCCGCCGACCGCGTCATGGTCGAACTGGAAAACCAGTACAAGGATCCCACGACCGTGGCAGCAAACTTGCCCGCCATCGTCTGGGCCTTGCGGGGCGCTATCGTGAAGAGCCTGGGCGAGAACCTGACCGATCGGCAACTGGCCCGCCTGATCCAGCTCGAACGCCAGGCGATGGGGGCCGAAGCCTTCGCCGATCCCGAGGTGCAGAAAGCTCTCGAGCTGACCGACGACCAGAAGAAGCAGGTTCGCACGGTCTTGAGCGACATGGATCGGCAAGAGGATGCGCTGTTCGATCACATCCTGATGAACAGCAAGCGGCCCAGCACGCGCGTGATCTTGACTGACATGGACCGGCTGCCGCAATCGACGGTGGAACGATGTACGGCACTGCTCACGGAGGCTCAAAGGGGCAAGTGGCGCGAACTCCTTGGCCCGCGGTTCTTTCAGGAGTCGCGGGTGGGGTATTGAGAACGTCCGTGGGGCAGGTTTTCAGCTTGCCGCGTGACAGAATCCTCTGATCAAAGTGCCCGTCGCACGGCGTGGCAGGTTGGAAACGCTCCCGCGCATCACTGCCCGCGCGACAAGGAGCCATTGCGCGAGCAAACGATCGGGTGCCCCGCGGGCAAGGGCCGCCCGGCCACGATCACATCCCGCTGATAAAGATGCTCGCGCAGCTCGCGATAGAGGGCGAAGCTGTCCGGATACACCCAGAATGTAACCACCGCGGTGCGGTCGAGGCCGTCGACAATCTGCCGGAATTGTGAGCCCGGGGTGAGGGCCTGTTCGACCGTCTCGCCGCGCACGGGCCGGACCGGGTCGACGATGGCCTCGCGCAGGTGATAGCTGAAATTGGTGGCTTCGGGGGCGGTTTCGAGGATAGAGCCGAGGATGCCCCGTTCGCGTTCGAGTATGTAGCGAAGCCGGAAGGCGCCGATCGGCGGCGTGATGTCGCTCACTTCCCATGAATAACGCAGTGCTTGCGCCTTCGAGGAGTGGACCCGCTTGATCTCGTTGATGAGGGCAGGGAAGTCTACAAAGGCGATGCGGCCCTCGAGCAACTCGAAGTGATATTCTTCGGCGCGGACCGGCGTGCTGACCGGCGTACGGTAGCGCAGCACCTTCTTGTCGACGGGTTGCATTTCGAGCTTGCGGATCTCTTCCATCAGGAAGTTGCGTCGCGCTTGCAAGTCGGCCAGCGTAGACGAGGTGCCCAGCGCGGTCTGCCCGCGGGCTGCCAGCGCCCGGTCGAGGGCGGCCTGCTGCTGTTCGAGGGCGTGTCGCTGGCCCCCCAGCCCGGTGAGTTGCCCGTGCAGGTCTTGCCCCTTCGAGCGGGCCAGTTCGAGTGCACGCAGCTGTTCGAGCAGGGCTGCCTCGAGCTCGGCAAGTTGCTTCTTCTGAGCCGCCACCTCTTTCTCGAGCGGATCCTCTTCCACCTTCGGCAGCACGTATTTCGCTTCCGGCTCGACGGGCCGGTCCAGCAGCTCCATGCCGGTCTGATAAGAGCGGGCGCCGACCCACACCACCAGGATCATGCGAATGATGACGCCGACCACGTTGGCGACGATATCCAGGAAGGAATCGAAGCCAAAGGCAATCTCACGTTCGGGTCGTCGCCGCCTGCGGTACATGGATCCTCTCAATAGTTCCGGTCGGTGTTGACGCGGAGCATGGGTATGTTGAGTTCCTCGAGCCTGGGATAGGCGAGGTAATAAGCGCGTAGCCCTTTGCTGCTGACCAGGAAGCGGATCTGCGGCTTCCAGGGTGCGGCCCCGTCGGGCACTGTCTTCTGCCGCTTGGCGATGAGGTCGATCACCGCCTTGGTGAGCGGGTTGTCGTCGTAGCGCATCAGGTCAGCGAGCGCAATACGTTGCCCCGTGTTGTGTACCAGCACCCCATCGGGCGTGCACTCGATCGGGATGTACCAGTCACGGTTAATGTGTACGAGGGCCGGGGCCGGCTTCGGCTTGCCTTCCACTTCGGAGCCGGCGCTGGGCATGCCTCCGCCCGACGAACTGCCCCCGCTGCTCGGGCGCCGCACGGGCGAATTCAGCAAGTGCGAGGGCTCGCGATCGGGCTTGATGACATCGCGGTTGGGCGGCCTCTCGCCCGTGTCGATGCCGACGCTGCCTGGCGTGCCCGCGCTATCGGGATTGCCGCCACCCTGCGCATTGCCTGGTGTTCTCGACGCACTACGCGGCG
>JBFWSD010001174.1:0-2956 GCA_050248575.1 Gemmataceae bacterium | reverse complement strand
ACGGACGCGCACGTCTGGCTGCAGCAGGGAGTAATCGGTCAAGAGCTGCCCAAGAACTACCTCCAGGCAGACGGCAGCGGCGACGTGTACGACAGGCGAATCGGGCGAGGTGATCTGTTTTCGCACCAGCAAGAGGGCGGCCTGCTGCAGACGCTGCTGCACTTCGCGAAAGGTCGCAACCGCAAGTTGTCCAAGGCTGGTGAGCTGAGCCCCACCACCTCGATGTCCGCCGGTGGCAGAAACGACGAGCGGTTCACCGGCTGCCTCATTGATACTTGTCTTGTTGAAGGAGGTACGTCGAGGCAGCGATCCCGAACGACGATTGCGGACACACTTGCTGCTGCTTCTCAACGATGGCTGGTCGTGGACCGTGATCGTCAGCGTCCTGTTTACGAGCAGCAGCACCATCAGCCGTTGGCGACAACGCTATCTCGCTGGCGGCCTTTCGGCGGTTCTGGAGTCGAAGCGACAAGCGACGCTGCGGCAATGGTGGATCGCTTTCGTGATCCAATGGGTCACCTTGAAGTCGCCCCGGGACTTTGGCTTCTACCGTAGCCGCTGGACTTGTGGCACGGTCGTCGTCTTGCTGGGCGACACGTTCAACGTGCAGGTCAGTCCGGAGACGGTGCGACGGAAGCTGCACGAAGAGGGGCTGGCCTGGCGACGACCTCGACCGGTGCTGGGTCCCAAGGATCCGCAACGGTCGCAAAAGCTGCGAAAAATACGGGCCTAGTTGCGGAACTTGCCCGACGACGAACTGGCGGTGTTCCAGTGGACATCAACACGAATCCCAAGATCGGCTCGATGTGGATGTGGCGAGGGCAGCAGGCCGAGGTCGAGACGCCTGATACGAACAACAAACGCTACCTGGCGGGGTCGCTGAGCTGGCGGACCGGCCAGGTGGTCATCACGGAACCGGGCAAAAGTCGCAACGCCGACCTGTTTATCGCACACCTGGACGGCTTGCGGCAACGGTTTCGCCGCTACCGTCGCATCCACGTCATTTGCGACAACGCCATCTTCCACAAGCCGGACCGTTGCCGGAAGGTGCGGGAGTACATGGCGAAGTGGGGGCACCGGATCGTGCTTCATTTTCTGCCGACCTACGCCCCGGAGACGAACCCCATCGAACGGATATGGTGGCACCTGCACGAGGAGATCACTCGCAATCATCGCTGTCCCAATATCGAAGAGTTGCTCGACCTTGTGTTCGGCTGGCTGGACGCCGCACCTTATTTTGAGATTGAAACTTCGGTCTACGATACTGCTCGGGCGGCATAGCCCACTGACGCCCCTGTTGCGGGCTTATTTAGATTCTGGAGGTTGCCATGTCTGAACGACAATCCTGGATCGTCGCGATGTTCGATGATGCGAAGAAAATCAACGAAACGTTGCCGGATCTGCACCAAGAAGGCTTTCAGCAAATCGGAATAATTGTCTCCGAAGCCGCCGCCCGGGTGACGCCAGCGGCCCCCGTAATCGTAGATGGGATATTGTTGGAGCATGTCATCGACTCAGCCGGTGGCAGGGTGCTGGTGGGCGGACTGGGGGAACTGAACCCTGATCACCTGACGCCCGGGGACGGCTTGGCCGCCAGGCTGGATGAAATCGGCATCGGCCACACGGAAATCGGCGCCTGCATCGAGGCCATAGAGAACGGCCAGGCCATCGTACTCGTCCGCGCCGATGACCGCTATTCGGAGGGCCTGGCTATTCTCAACACTCACGGCGCCCGCGACACCATCCGCGAAGCACAACGTTAGTGCCATAGCGCTGCGTTGCTGATCGCTCTCGACCTTCTTCCGTTCCGCTGGCGCACGCTGCAAGAGGCGCCGATGTTGGAATACTCGAGGAGGGGTCGCGGCTGGGCGACTATCTGGGATCTCTTCCCAACGTCCAGCATGGGGGGTCGCTAGCCGGGAATGACCCTTCGGAGGCTTCCTGAACGATATCCTTCGGTTCTTGAATGCCTGGCGGCTGCCGATCTTCCGCTTCAACCGCGCTGGCTGACCCGGGCTTGTGGCAAAGGGTTGGGGACTTCTGCGGCGTGGACGCCACCTTGTTCGGCCAAGGCAAAGTTGTCCACCACCGTAACATGCACGCCGCGGATCGCGCGAAGCAAGCGATCAAATACTGATCGGCCGAAACAGCGCTGAAACCAGGACCGCTGGGTCCGGCCCAAGTAGATCTGAGTGATGCCATGCTCCGCGACAAAGGCCGCGATCGACGCAACTAGATCGCTGCTGGTGAGGGTCACGGGCACGCCGCCCAATTGCTCTGCCAAGCTCAGGGCGTCGCGGCCCGTATCCGGAAGCGAAGAGTGAAGATCTTTTCCGGGAGCAACGATATGGACGACGTACCAGAGAGTGCCTAGCGGGCCCGCAAGTTCGGCGCACTTGCGCACGAACCGGCTAGCGTTGGGATTCTTGGAATCCAGGCAGACTATGGACCGCTCCAACCCACCTGCCCCATGTTCACTCCGCGCATGAGGGCGCCGGTCCAACAATTCGGCAACCGCTTGGCGGGCGCGCTCCCGCAGTCCAGAGAGGTTGTCCAACGTGAACAAAGTCTGGAGGTCTTCGGCGACCTGGCTCGAGAGGCACAGGCGGCCACTGACGAACCGGTCGTGCAATACTTCCGCGGGCGGAGCGACGCTGACAATCTGGTCGGCTCCGCGGACCACCTGCGCGGGGACACGGCTCTTTACCTTCGCGCCCCGATCCTGATCCACGGCGTCCAAGGCGCCTTCCAGATACTGAAGATCGAGCGCCGTGATGACATGAATGCCGGCGCTCAAGAGTTCCTCGATGTCCTGGCAACGGCTGGCATTGCGGCTGTCCGGAGTGTTGAGGCGGGCCAGTTCGTCCGCAAGCACCACGGTAGGCCTGCGGGCCAAGACGGCGTTGAGGTCCAATTGCTGCCACACGAGATCTCGGAACGGGATGCGCCGGCAAGG
>JBFWSD010001173.1:0-2958 GCA_050248575.1 Gemmataceae bacterium | reverse complement strand
GATACGTTGATCGAGAAGCGCGTGGCGGACCTGGCCCCCGTGCTGCTTCAGTTGCTCGACGACGAGAAGATGCGCGCCGCTGCCCTGCGCGGGCTGGCATCCTTCCCGCACGAGTCGACGCCCGACCGCATCCTGGCCCTCTATCCGAAGCTCACGCTCGAAGAGAAGCGCGATGCGGTCACCACGCTGGCGGCCCGCAAGGATTACGCGCTCGAGCTGCTGGCGGCGATGGAGAAGAACATCGTCGCCCGTACGGATGTGTCGGCCTTCGTGGCCCGGCAACTCTTTGCCCTCAACGACGCGCGCGTCACCGAACAGCTCAAGAAGGTCTGGGGCGAGGTCCGCGAGACCAGTGCCCAGAAGCAAGAACAGCTCGCGAAATACAAGGGCCTGCTCAGCCCGGCGTTCCTGAAGAAGGCGGACGTGAAAAATGGCCGACTGCTCTTCAGCAAGTCGTGCCAGCAGTGCCACAAGCTGCACGGCGAAGGGGGCGACGTCGGTCCGGACCTGACCGGCACCAATCGCAGCGAGCTGGAGTACCTGCTTTCGAACCTGGTGGATCCCAGTTCGGAGGTGGCCCGCGATTACCGCATGTCGGTGCTGATCACCAACGATGGCCGCGTCATCACGGGCCTGATCCTGGAGCGTTCGCCCAGCCGCTACATCGTCCGCACCGCCACCGAGCGTATCGTGCTGGCCAAGGAAGATGTGGACAGCGTGACCGATTCGCGGCAATCGATCATGCCCGAGGGCCAGCTCGACGCCCTGAACCGCGAGCAAGTGCGCGACCTGATTGCCTACCTGGGCAGCAAGACCCAGGTGCCCTTGCCGAAGTGAGATTACGCCTGCACCAGCGATTCCAGCCGGTTGCCGGCGGCTTTTTCGCGCAGGATGGCTTCCACTTTCTCGACGATCACGCCCGCGGCCTCCGCGGCGGGCAGCCCGGCCGAATAAATGTTCGAGATCACCGTGTACTCGAAGCGGATGGCCGGGTTGCCGCTGAAGCGGGCGGCGGCCTGCTGCGCCTGCCCATCCTCAAGCCGATAGACCAGATACGCCGACAAGCTGCGCGAGGCCAGCGCGTCGCCGCCGGGCCGCTCGCCGATCAGATACACGATCAGCTCGGCTTGCAAGGCCTCGGCGACCGGCTCGGCCAGCTTGACGCGGCCATAGCGGGCCAGCAAGGGCTGCCCGTATTCGATGCCGCGGCCCTCGAGACCATCAACCAAAACTGGCAAGAGATCCGGCATGTTGTGCTGCACCGCCGCGGCACTCAGCCCATCCGAGACCAGCACCTGCACCGGCTTTCCTTCGGCCCGGAGCGCGGCCGCGCTGGTCGTCGATAGCCGCGCCCCCAGGTCGGGCGAGCCCAGATGCGCGTCCTTGCTGGTGGCCGCTGTCTCGATGATGCGAAACGGTGCGATGCGCTTCAGCTCCTCGAAGTCCAGTTCGGCATGGATGGCCTCGCGGCCCACGCCCTGGTTCATACGCATGTCCCGCATGACTCGATTGGCGGGCCGCGGGCCGGCGTTCTCGAAACCGTACGCCGCGGGCGTGGCCGCCAGCAGTTCCTGAAACTCCGCCTCGGATGCGGCGAACGGGCGGGGATCGCCCCACCTGGGCCCGCGTTCGATGCGGCCCTCATCCGTGCGTCGAAAGATCTCACGGCCCAGGCACCAGTCCAGGAACGCACGGGCGGGCTGCCGATCGTAAACCTCGCGCAGCGTCTGATCGTCGTGCCCGGACGTATCGAAGTAGGCCAGCATGCGATCGGTGTTGAGGCAGACATCCATGTAATAGTTGGCGCCGGCCGCCGCCAGGAGCTGCGTGGCCATCTGCTGCCCTTCCAGCGTGATCTCCGAATGCAGCGTGTAGCACGGGGCCATGCCCATCGGCAGCCCGAGCAGCTTGCCCATGAAGTGATCTTGCAAGTTAGCCAGGATCATCTCGAAGCTGTCGCGATGCGTCTCCGGGCCGATGAAGCCGGTCACGTTATTGACCATGAACGGATCGTAGCGGCGGGCCAGCCCGTACGTCAGGGCCTCGGTCGTGGTCATGTCGATGCCGTTGTGCTTGTTGTAGGTGAACTCGCTCCCCTGCCCGGTTTCGAAGTACATCCACTGGCGGCCCGTGTCCTTGAGCGGGCCGCGCTCGGCCATCAGCTTGTAGCCGCGATCGAGCACCTCCACGCTGATATCGAATTCGGAAAGGTTGGTGGCCTCGGTGCCCGCCAGGCTCTGGAACATGACCTCGACGGGCACGCCCGCCTCGAGGCAAGCGATCTGCGTCTTGATGTGGGCCAGCACACAGATCTGCGTGGGCGCGCCGGTCGCGCAGCGCACTCGATCGAGCTGCCGCAGGATCGCCGACACGCTGGCCACCGTGTCCACCGCCGGGTTGACGCCAATCAGCGCATCGCCCGCCCCCACCGAGAAGCCCCAGTAGCAAAGCAGTGTGATGCCGCGCAGGTCGTCGGTGGGATGATTGGGCTGCAAGCGCGACGAGAGTGTGCCCGGGGCGCCGAGCAGCGTCCGCGCCTGCGTGGGCCGAGAGATCTTCCGGGCGATCAGCACCAGTTCGTGGACATCGCACAGCTTGGCCACGGCGGCTGCCATCACGCCGGTCAGCCCGCGCCCCAGCCGGGCCACTTCCTTGCCGGGCAACCGCAACAGCTGGTCCTTGAACTCCCCCAGCGTCAGTCCCGCGATCGAGGCCAAGGCGTCGTGGTCCACGTCGTAGTTGACGCGCATGACCGAATCGACGTTGCCCTGGCTGTCGACGAGCGGGCGGTCGTAAAGATGCTGCAAGGCAAGGGCCGAGAGGGCCGCCCGCGCCGCCTCGCGTTCCGTCTCGGTGGCTGCGGCCAGACCGTCGTGGCGGTCCCCGGCCTTGCTGATGTCGGCGGCCCCCAGCTCCTTCTTGAGCCCGTGATATGTAGCGCTGCGCTCGATAGCGGGC
>JBFWSD010001172.1:0-2965 GCA_050248575.1 Gemmataceae bacterium | reverse complement strand
ACTTTTGTTGCTGACACGGATTCGGCAGCGTCCCGCAACAGCGCACATTCCAGCACATAAACCGTTCATCACTGGTTGACCGATCCTTCGACACCCCCGGATCGGTGCGCAGCGGGCCAATTTCCCATAATGCTGCGCCGGGCGATTGCAAACTACGTGACAGGTTTGTCTGTCAGGTCGGCGGCCGCATCCATGGCATCCAGGCGCTGGCGCGAGTAGAGTGAAGGGATGCTGTCGCGCGAGCTGCCCACCGACGTGCTCATCGAACTGAGCCGGAGCCTGCGTCACAATCTCGACGCGGGCCTGAGCCTGGTCGAGGTCATGCGCCAGCAGGCACGCAAGGGGCCAGCGGCATTGCGGCCCGTGGCGGAGCGAATCATCCGCACGCTGGAACGGGGAGACGACCTGGCTTCGGCCCTCGATGAGGAGGCCGACCATTTCCCGCTGCTCTTTCGCGAGCTGGCCCGCGTGGGCGAGCAGACGGGCAACCTGCCCGATGTCTTCGCCGCCTTGCAGAAATACTACGAGGGCCAGGCCCGCCTGCGCCGGCTGTTCGTGGCGCAGAGCATGATGCCGGCGGCCCAGTTCTTCGTGGCCATCTTCGTGGTCGCCGGGCTGATTTTCTTGCTGGGCTGGATCGCCGAAGCACGGAACGGCCCGCCCATCGATCCGCTCGGGCTCGGCCTGGTCGGCGCGAAGGGGGCCGTCACCTTTCTCTTGATCGTCTTCGGCACGCTCGGCGGCTTGCTGGCCGGTTACTTGCTCGCCAGCCGATCGCTCAAGCATCAAGCCAGTGTGGACAGGCTGCTGTTGCGCGTGCCCGTGCTGGGGCCCTGTCTCGAAGCGCTGGCGCTCGGTCGCTTCTGCCTGGCCATGCGGCTGACCCTGGAGACCAGCCTGTCGACCCATGAGGCCGTGAAGCTTGGCTTGCGTGCCTCGGGCAACGCCGCCTATGCCAGCGAGGTGGATACGATCGGCCGCGCCGTCAAGAAAGGGGGCGAGCTGGCCCGCGCCCTGGGCAAGGCCGGGATCTTTCCCGATGTCTTTCTCAACATCGTCGCCAGCGCCGAGGAAGGGGGCCGTCTGCCCGAGGTCATGCGGCAGCAGGCCAGGTTCTACGAAGAGGAAGCGGAACACCGCTTGCTCTTGCTCACGCGCGCCGCCGGCTTCACGGTCTGGCTGGTCGTGGCCGCCTTCATCATCTTCGCGATCTACCGGATCTTCACGCAGGTGTACCTGGCCCAGCTCGACAACATGATGCGATGAGCAAGTGGTCTGACCGTGGCATCATGTCTGGTCAAGTGGTCAGACCCCAATCCGCGCGGCACCTGCTAGCAATTCTGAAAGCGATTGATTAAAAGTAGGATTAACCGCTGGTTGATTCCTACCTACCGGAGTGGAGACCCCCACGATGAACCCCCTCAGTCGCCGTGCGTTCCTGCGCGGTACCGGCGTGGCATTGACGCTGCCCTTCCTGGATGCGATGAGGCCGATCCTTGGCGCCGAGGCAATGCGTCCGCGCCGGCTGGTGTGCATCCAGACGAACATGGGCATCCTGCCCCAGTTCTTCTTCCCGACCAAGGCGGGCCGCGATTTCGAACGGACGCCTTATCTGGAAGTGCTGCGCCAGCATCGCGAGCAAATCACGGTGTTTTCCGGTGTGAGCCATCCCGACGTGGACGGCGGGCACGCGGCCGAACGCTGCTTTCTGACGGCCGCCCCTCATCCGGGCAGCCCGGCTTTTCGCAACTCGATCTCCATCGATCAGCTCGCCGCCGAGCAGATCGGCATCGCCACGCGTTTTCCGTCGTTGACGCTCGCGGCGACCGGCGAGAACCCCGTGGGTGTCGGTGACTCGTTCGGGGATCAGCATCCCGTCGGAGCGTAGCCCGTCGGCGTTGTATCAGCGGCTCTTCGTGGCCGCCAGGCCGGGCGAGATCGAGTCGCGCATCCGCGACCTGCGCAAGGGACGCAGCCTGCTCGACTTCGTTGCCGACAGCTCGAAGCAGCTGCAGCGCGATCTCGGTGCCCGCGACAAGGAACGGCTCGACCAGTACTTCTCGTCGGTGCGCGATCTCGAGCAGCGCATGGTGCGCATGGAAGAGTGGGAGAAGAAGCCGAAGCCGAAGGTCAACGTGCCCGCGCCGCAAGACATCACCGACGGGCAACTCTTCGTGGACAAGGCCAGGCTGATGCTGGACATGGCCAAGCTGGCCCTGGAAACCGACTCCACGCGCATCGTTTCATTCTTCCTCGATGCCACGCCCATCCACAACATCACGCACCACGGCAACCGCCCCGAGGCGCTGGCCGAGCTGCGCAAGGTGGAAGAGTTGCAGTTCCAGGTGCTCAACAACTTCCTCACGGCCCTCAGCGAGGTGAAGGAAGGCAACGAGAACCTGCTCGACCGCACCATGGTGCTGTACGGCACCTGCATGGGCAACTCGAACTCGCATTCGAACTACAACCTGCCCGTGCTGCTGGCGGGAGGCGGCTTCAAGCACGGCCAGCACATCGCCTTCGATCCCAAGCCGGGCAAGAATTATCCGCTGCCCAATCTCTTCGTCAGCATGCTGCAACGGCTCGGGCTGGAAATCGACAAGTTCGCCTCTTCCACCGGCACCATGCGCGATCTGGAGGTGGCAGGCTGATGCGCTACTTCATCACACTCACAGCGCTCCTCGTCTGCGCGGCGCTGGCCCCGGCCGCCGACGATCAGGCTCTCAAGACTTTCGTCGCGGACAACTGCGTCCGTTGCCACGGCGACAAGATCCAGAAGGGGGGCCTGAACCTGGCCAGCCTGCCCACGGATCTGAACGATGCCAAGGTCTTCCGCCGCTGGGTCAAGGTCCACGATCGGGTGAGCGCCGGCGAGATGCCTCCCAGGAGCAAGCTCGAAGCGAAGGAAACCGCGCCGTTTCTCGGCGCCTTGAGCCAGCAGATCGTGGCCGCCGAGAAGGCGCGT
>JBFWSD010001171.1:0-2968 GCA_050248575.1 Gemmataceae bacterium | reverse complement strand
CTCTTCCGATCTCCGACACCTGGGAAGGAGGCAAGCTGCCCCCCGCCGGCGCCCGCGTCCTTGTTCGCGAAGGGCACCAGGTCGTCTACGATGTTGACTCCGACCAGGCGATGCGTTCCGTCCACGTCGCGGGCACGCTGTCCTTTGCTCCCGACAAGGACACGCGGCTCGATGTCGGCCTGCTCAAGGTCCAGTCGGACGAGATCTGTCTGGAAGAGGGCTTTGATTGCGAGGCGCGGCCCCGCGCCATCGACACCAAGGCCGAGCGTGGCGTGCTGGAGATCGGCACCCCCGAGCGCCCGATCGACGCCAAGCACACGGCGAAAGTGCGGCTGGTCTACTTCGAAGGGATGAAGAACGAATCGCTGCCCGCGCTGGTCTGCTGCGGCGGCCGACTCGACATTCACGGCGCCCCCATGAGCCGCACCTGGGTCAAGCTCGGCGACACGGCCAAGAAGGGGGACGTTTCCGTCACGCTGGCCGAGCCCGTCACGGGCTGGAAGGTCGGCGACCGGATCATCGTCACCGCCGCCATGCGTGAAGAGAAGGACGGCGACTTCACCGAGAAACGCGTTGTCACTGCCCTCGAGGGCACCAAGGTCACCTTCGACAAGCCGCTCGAACAGGAACATCTCGGCACGGGCGAATACCGCGGCGAGGTGGCCAACCTGAGCCGCAACGTCATCATCGAATCGGCCAACCCCCAAGGGGAACGCGGCCACACCATGTTTCATCGCCATTCGGCGGGCTCGCTGAGCTACGCTGAGTTCCGCCACCTGGGCAAGAAAAACGTGCTGGGTCGTTACAGCCTGCATTTCCACCTGGTCGGCAACACCATGCGGGGCAGCTCCGTGATCGGCAACTCCATCTGGGATAGCCACAATCGGTGGCTGACCATCCACGGGACCAATTATCTCGTGGTCCGCGACAACGTGGGCTACCAGAGCGTGGGGCACGGTTACTTCTTGGAAGACGGCACCGAAGTGTTCAACGTGCTCGATCGCAACCTGGCCTGCGGGGCCCGCGCGGGCAAGAGGCTGCCCAAGCAGGTGCTGCCCTTCGACGCCAACGAGGGGGCTGGCTTCTGGTGGGCCAACAGCCTCAACACTTTCACGCGCAATGTGGCCGTCGACAACGATCGCTACGGCTTCCGCTACGAGGCGACGGCCAGCCGCTCCACGCCGCTCGAACTGGCGGTCTTGCATTCGGACGGGAGGCCGCAAAGCGTCGACATCCGCACGCTCCCCTTTGTCCGATTCGAAGACAACGAGATTCATTCCAACGTCGGCCTGTATGGCGTCAACCTGGGCGAAGGCGTGAACCGCGTCGGCCCGGACACGAAGCATCCGTTCGTGGTGAAGAATACGAAGATCTGGGACGTGCACTACGGTTTCCGCCCGCAGGTGCCTCAGCTCATGGTGGAGAACCTGCACATTCACCACGTGGGCTACGGCGTCTACCATCCCAACTACGACAACCACGTCTACAAGGACGTCTACATCAGCCAGACCAATACCGAGCCGTTCAATCGCGGGCATGACGACGTCAGTACACAATACGGCGTGCTCACCGTGGACGGGCTGACCTTCGACGGCATCCGTTCCTACGGCATGCCGCTCATCCAGATCAGCGACCACAACAGCACGGGCAACGCCGTGTCGCACTTCCGCAACGTGAAGACGCCCAACTGGAAGACGAGCAAGGACGCGGCCATCGTCAACCAGGGAGGCGGCCCGCGCTACACAACCAAGACCGACAAGGGCGTGCCAGTCTACATTCACGACTACTTTGGCCCGGGCCGCCACGCCGAGGTGGTCAGCACCACGGCCCCCGAGTTCAAGAACGCGCCCGGCAAGTACCGCGAGGAGAAGCCCCTCACCGGCAACGGCTCGCGCGTGGCCGAGGTGAAGGACATCCCGTTCCCGAAGCTGCTCGACCCGGTGGATGATCTGCCCCCGCAAACGATCATCACCCACGTGCGCAAGCAGAATGGCAAGCTGATCGTGCGCGGCACCGCCGCCGACAACGGGACGATCCGCCGCGTCCTCGTCAACGGTAAGGAAGCAAAGGCGGTCGACGCCAATTTCGCTACCTGGGAAGTGGTCCTCGACGGCAAGCCGGCCAAGCTGTCGGCTCATGCCGAGGATGAAGCGGGCAACGTCGAAAAGCTCGTGCACGAGCTCTACACGAAGTAACCCGGCGCCAGCAAGATACCCCCCGGCGCCGTAAGAGCCGCCGCAGGCCACCAGCAGCCTGCGGCGGTTTTCATTTGCCGGTGCGCCAGTCGCTGCCCGCGGTCATGCCGCCGTCGACCCAGACGACTTGCCCGGTGACGAAGTCGGAGGCGGGCGACGCGAGATAGATGGCGGCCCCCGCCAGTTCTTCGACGTTGCCCCAGCGGCCCAGCGGCGTGCGATTCAAGATCCAGTCGCTGCGCTGATCCTCTTGTACCGAGCGCGTCAGATCGGTGCGAAAGAAGCCGGGAGCGATGCCGTTGACGCGGATGTTGTGCTCGGCCCATTCCACGGCGAGCAGCCTGGTAAGCTGTTGCAGCCCGGCCTTGGCCGCCGAGTAAGCGATCACGGTGGGCAGCCCCCAGGCCACGGTCAGGCTCAGGATGTTGATGATCTTGCCGCTCTTCTGCTTGGCCATCTGCTTGCCGCACGCCTGGGCCATGAAGAACGCCCCTTTCAGGTTGACGTCGATCACCTTGTCCCAGACCTCTTCGGTGTACTCCAGGGCCTCTAGCCGTTGATTGAGTCCGGCGTTGTTGACCAGCACATCGATGCGGCCGAGCTTCTCGATGGCTGTCTTTGCCGTGCGTTCGATGTCGGGCAGGCAGGCCAGATCCATGACCACGCACTCGGCCCGGCGGCCTGTTTGCTGGCGGATGTCTTGCGCCACGGCCTCGAGCGTGTCCTGTTCGCGGCCGGTGAGCACCACGTCCGAGCCGGCCCCGGCCAGCGCT
>JBFWSD010001170.1:0-2969 GCA_050248575.1 Gemmataceae bacterium | reverse complement strand
GTACGGCTGACCAGGCCGGGCAGTTGCAGGCCCTTGATCGTCTCCAGTTCATCGTTGAGCAGGATCGGGTGATCAATCCGCAGCAGCCGGGCGTGCTCCGGCGTCTCGTCAAAGACGTTGCGGCGGGTGCCGACTGGGACGGACAGTTGCGTCACCAGCGCTTCCCGCACATAGTCCAGGGGCGGATTGGACACTTGGGCGAACAGCTGCTTGAAGTAAGAGAAGGTGCTCTGAGGCCGGTCGGAGAGGACGGCGAGCGCGGCATCGTTGCCCATCGAGCCGGTTGGCTCGCCAGCTTCCCGGGCCATCGGCTCGATCAGCAGATTGACGTCTTCCTGGGTATACCCGAACACCTGCTGATGCACGGTAAGCGTTGCGGCATCATACCGCGCGATCGCCGCGCTTTCCGCGGGCGCATCGTGTGGAACCAGGATATCGAGCGGCACCCGGTTACGGCGCAGCCATTCGCCGTACGGTCGCCGCGACGACAGCCGTCCCTTGATCTCCTCATTGCCGATGATCCGCCCCTCTTCGAGGTCGAGCAGGAACATCTGGCCCGGCCGCAGCCGCCGGCGCATCTCGATGCGGTGCGGCTCGATCTCCAGCACCCCGGACTCCGAGGCCATCACCAGCAGGCCATCGCGGGTGATCGTGTACCGGAAGGGACGCAGGCCGTTCCGGTCGAGCACCGCGCCGATCTTGCGGCCATCGGTGAAGGCAATGAGGGCCGGGCCGTCCCACGGCTCCATCAGGCCACCGTGGTACTCGTAGAAGTCCTTCCACGCCTGCGGCATGGCTTCGTGGCCGTACCATGCCTCCGGGATCATCATGGCCGCGACGTGCTCCACTTCGCGGCCACTCATCACCATCAACTCGAACACATTGTCGAACGACGCACTGTCGCTCTGCCCGGGCGCGCAGACTGGGGCGAGCTTGCTGACTTCCTTGCCGAACAGGTCGGAGGTCATCGAACGCTCGCGGGCCGTCATCCAGTTCCGGTTGCCGCGCACCGTGTTGATTTCACCGT
The DNA here is from genome assembly GCA_050248575.1 of Gemmataceae bacterium. Lineage (GTDB taxonomy): Bacteria > Planctomycetota > Planctomycetia > Gemmatales > Gemmataceae > JBFWSD01. Next base: position 1,942 of record JBFWSD010001170.1, on the reverse strand, counting down.
TGTGCGCGATGTACCGGTACGGGTGCGACAGCTTCCACTCGCCCAGCGTGTTGGTGCTGAACCGGGAGTGGACCAGACCAAACGCGCTTTCCACCGATTCGTCGGAGAGGTCGGGATAGAAATCGCCGAGCTGCTCGGACTTGAGCAGGCCCTTATAGATGAGCGTACGGGAAGAGCAACTCACCACATAGAAGTCGGTGAAATCGAGGCCCGCGCCGTCGGCGGTATGCTCCCGGATGAGCCGCTCGGACTCCTTGCGGGCGAGGTACAGCTTGCGCTCCAGCGCATCGCCATCGAAGTTGTTGGGCGCACCGGCAAAGTAATGACGGATGACCGGCATGGCGTCCCGCGCCAGTGGGCCGATCGCCTCCGGCACGACCGGAACGTCGCGCCAGCCCAGCAGGCTCAAGCCTTCTTCGTCCAGCCCGACCCGAATCGCCTCTTCCGCCCACGACCGGGCTGCCCGGTCGCGCGGCAGGAAGGCCACGCCGACTCCATAGCGGCCCGCGGCCGGGAGCGCGAAGCCGAGCCGCCGGGCTTCCTTCTCAAAAAAGGCGTGGGGCAATTGCAGGAGAATGCCAGCGCCATCGCCGGTCTCCGGGTCGCAGCCGCACGCGCCACGATGCCCCAACCGCACCAGAATCTGTACCGCCTGGGCGACAATTTCGTGGGACTTTGACCCGTTTATGTTCGCAACAACGCCAACACCACACGCGTCGCGTTCAAGCGCCGGGTCGTACAGCCCGGCTTTCTCAAGCCGCTTGAGCGGGGGCACCGCCTTCACCGGCCTCCCGTGGACTGGGCAAATCTCGGTAGTTGTATCAGTCATGTGAATGCTCTCGCTCATAAGCCCAAACCTAACCGTAAACTATAGGGGTACGGGCAACTCGGATGAGCGCCCCCTGAGCCGATGGGAAACCCGAGCGATCACGGGAACAGCCCGGCAGGTCAGCGTTACCGCAGCCCCGACAGGTCTGGCAGGAGAACGTAGCGCTTGCTGAACGATACCGTGCGGCTACAGAAGTTGCCGCCACGAGAAAACCGCTCCCAGTGCGTGCTGGAAGTTGGCGGGACATCGCGTCCTGTCACGGTCTCAAGCAGCAGTACGACTACTGTACTTTGTTCCTGGAGGGGACCGGCTTTGGGGGTTGCGCCAGGCACGATTTCCAAAGGCCGCTAAAATGGTTCTCCCCACACGGACCAAAGAAACTTGGCCGGAGATTAACACAGATCGTCGTTGAATGCAACTCTCTGACAGTGACCTGCCTATGCCGGGATGGCACAGCGGGAGGGCTGGGAGGCGGCCAGCCGGTCGCCCGCTCCGTCCTCAGCCCAATGCACGAGCTTCACTTCTCTGTGCCACGCACGGCTGGACAGGCAATTTTGTGAAATCATAGTTTGTCAGGGAGTCCTTGAGCCGAAAGGCCACGCAATAGCTGTCATGAATCACCGAAGGAAGGGAAGACGACCGTGCAGGAACAGACACCAGTCAATCATCAGGTTCGCGATCTCGTTGTCGTCCGCCTGTTTGCCGCACCTGTCGAACAGGTGTGGCGAGCCTGGACCACGTCCGAGGACGTGATGCGGTGGTGGGGCCCCACAGGCTTCACCTGCCTGCGCGCCGACATGGACGTTCGGGAGGGCGGCGTATCGCTTGTATGTATGCGCGCCCCGAAGGAATTCGGTGGCCAGGACCTGTATAACACCTGGACCTATCGGAGAATCGTTCCGGGGAAGGAAATCGAATTCATCCTGAACTTCACCGACAAGGACGGCAACGCATTTGAACCGGAGGCAATGGGCATGCCTCCGGGCATTCCGAAAGATGTGCGCCACGTCATCACCTTCGAAGCCAGGCCGGACGGGACGGAGTTGACCGTGACCGAGCACGGCTATACTTCAGATGCGGTGGTGGAGATGTCGAGAGCTGGCCTTGAACAGT
>JBFWSD010001169.1:0-2969 GCA_050248575.1 Gemmataceae bacterium | reverse complement strand
CAGCAGTTGCGGCTGCGTGTGCGGCTTGAGAAACGAGGTAACTTTGGCGCGTATCTTGAGTACCGGAATTCCTCGCTTGATGGTGATGCCCTTGATCTAAGCAGGTTCGCGGGCGGCAAGCTGCCTGTCCTCGTCCGAAAGCTCGAAACCCAGAAGATCATTGAGTATGCCTCGCACGCGCTGGTCGGAAGGGTCGTGCGCGGCCTGGAGCCGATTGGCGGCGGCCACCAGCCCCAGCAGCGTGTCCTTGTACTTCTCGCGAAGCCGGTTGGCGAGCAGGTTCTTGGGATCTTCGGTCCAGGCCAGCCAGAGCCGGTCGATCTGCATCTGCTCGAAGTACTCCTTCTCGGACAGGAACCCCGAGACGTGATCCTCGTGCTCGTGAGTGACGACCACGAGATGCAGATGGTTTCCCGTGGCCGTGGCAATGTCCGCCACGACTGCTGACATGTCGCAATGGATCTGCGAACCTTTCTTCTTGCCGCAATCGATGAGCATGTAGAACGGGTCGCCATTTTCCTGTCGGAAGGCGAGCAGGAAGCAGTCGCCATGCCCCTGGCGGTACATGCGGATCTTCACGCCAGTATCTGGTGGCATCATGGGTTGGCCAGGCGCGGAGGTAGCCGCTGCGCCGGGCGAACCGCGCGAGGAACTTCGTGTTCGCCGGATTGTCTTCTTCGCCATCGTCAGTGCCCTCAGCCGTGGTTCAGAACGCAGGTTGCGGTGCTACTAGAAATCAGGACCGTGTCCGTGCCGGCGATGCAGCAGGGCAAAGTGTTCGTCATCGACGTCCATGCTGAAGGGGGGCCGGGGTCCGTAGAACGGATTATCGAGGTCCGCTTCGCGTCCGCTCAGGAAGTCGCGCAGACGATCGAGCTCGACGTCGTCCGCAATGTCGCCGCGGGAGGCAATGGCATAGCGGATTTGCTGCCTGACCGGGTCGATGATCAGCGTACAGCCGCGGCGGAAGCGGAAGTCGCGCTTGATCTTGTTGTACTGTAGCTTGCCGGAGTCGATCTGTTTCTGGATAGTCTCGTCGAAATAGCCCCGCCGGCGCTGGCGCACCTCCACGACCAGATCGTTGACGTGCGTATCACGAAAGCCGCGGCGGCGCGCGACACGAACCGAATGAACTTCGATCGTGGGACGGCCCTGTTCGTCGCAGTAGATGGATTGCTTGCCCTTGCTGTCGAGAGTGAGGCCGAAGGCAGGCAGGTGCTCGCGCATCGACCCCCGGGTCAGCCAGGCGTGAATGAGCTTGGCATTCTCGCGCATGGTCTCCCAGACGCTCTGCCGATCCGACTCCAGCGTCCAGTCCAGTGACAGGGACTGAAGGCCGCCATTCTTCTTCTGCGCGTTCGCCACCGGTATGCCGCGGAAGATATCGAGAGTTGCTTCTTGCAGGGATAGGCGTTTCCCTGCACGCCGGTTGTTCGCAGCGCGTGGCAGCAACTCATCCAGGCGCGGGTAGCGAAGCTCACTTTCTGACAAGCTGCGCACACGGTCAGGATAGATACCCCATTGCTGGAACGCCTCGATGAAGGCCAGGCGATAGGGATGCTGTGGCTCGGGAAAGACTTCGCTGTCGGCGGTGATGACGCCACGCAGATAAGTGCCGAAATCCACATCGACGGGCGGGCAGTAATCGAGGCCGCGGATACACATGGTCAACACCGTCTCGGCTGCGGCCGCCGCTTCTTGCGCAAGCCGGCGAACCAGGTCGGGGTGTATCTCGCCCTCGCGCAGGACACCGGTGCCGTTGGTGGCGATGCGGAACAGGTCGGCGCTGCGCATCTTGTAGATCGCCAGGAATGCGGAAAAGACCGCGTGCAGCAGGATGCCGCCGCGCTCGTGCGGCTCACGAGCCTGGCGGAACTCCTCGGGATCGGGGACGTGGATTTGCCAGCGGTTTGTCTCGGGGTTGACGCTGCCCAGCGCGGAACGCAGGGCACCACGCAAGCCCAGCGCCAGCCCGAACTGCTGGGCGAGCTGTCCCAGCATGCTCTGCTGCTCGAGATCGCCGCGCGTCTTGGCGATCTGATGTTCGAGGATCTCGGGATGGGCGAAACGCTGAAAGAGCGCCACGATGTCGGCAAAGCCCTCGTGAAGCGCGTGCACGTCGAGGTTGGTCGGTTCGTTGAAGGACGGGTGCATGCCGTCGAGCAGGGCGTGCGTGGTCTCGTGGGCCACGACGTCATAGGACAGGCAGGTGAAGACCATGCCGCCGGGTACCTGAGACGGCCCGCGGCCCCGCGTCGGGAAGTAGCCGAACAGCAGAGCTTTCTTCTGAGGGCTGTAATAGGCATTGGCCTCGCGCAGCGCGTGCGGATAGATTCGCAAACGTGGGACATAGTCCACTTTGACGAAGCGCCCTTCCTTAGTGCGGACAACGCGCGGCGCCCATAGGGCCACGCGGCCCAGCGCCCGCTCAAAGTGCTCGATGGTGTTCATGGCCACCGCATACACCATTTGCTGGTGGAACTGCGGCACGCCTTCGGCCGGCGCCAGGCCGTCCTCGGCCAGCACGAAGGGATGGTTCAGATCGACGGGTGCATAGAACACGTCGCTGGCAGGATCGAAGTCGACCACCTCGAGATAGCCGCCACTCGGGCCGAGCCGGAGCTCGTCTTCCCAGAGCACATCCAGCGTCAACTCCCCAATCGAGAGGTTGTCGAGTTGAGCCCGGACACCCGGGTCGAAGGCGTATACGCGCAAGCGTCGCCGCGCCGGCTGGAAGGAAGTGTAGCGTGCAGTGCCGGCTTGCAATTCTCTCGAGGTCGCGGTCATCTTCGTCTCCAAACGGGACTCTCGGGTCGCACGTTGGTTACACGCCGCGTTTGTACGGAAACAGCGGCGGGGGAAAGGCGTCTGGCTGCTGCGGCGGCCAATGACGGCGAATGGCGGCATCACAGACCGCATAACCCCAGTTGACGAGGCGTTCCTGAAGCTCATCCGACATGGCCGCGAGC
>JBFWSD010001168.1:0-2971 GCA_050248575.1 Gemmataceae bacterium | reverse complement strand
TGGCCTTTCTCGTCCACCGCATGCCGGACGAGGTCTTCATGAACCTGCTCCAGGCGAAGAACCTCGTCGACTGGGGCCACTACTCTTTCCAGTACGACGCCAATGTTGATGGCAGCGTGGCGTTTCTGCCCTGCCTGGTGATTGCCTTGCTGTATGCCATTGGCATCGATCCTCCGCTGGGGGCGATCCTGCTGTCGGCAGCCTGCTCCGCGGGCACCGTCTTCTTGCTCTCGCACTGGGCTTCGCGGAAGGCTACTCCGGCCCTCGGCTGGCTGGTAGGGCTGACGCTCGCACTGAATCCCTCCTTGCTCGAGCTGTCCGGGAGCGGCTGGTCGGCCCCGATGATCGGGCTGCTCGCGGCAGCTTGCCTGGCGGCCTGGGATGGCGGTCGCCACGGGCTGGCCTTTGCCCTGCTTGCCGTCATCACCTTCGTGCGCTGGGAGTCGAGCTTCTACACGGTGTCGGTAGGCTTTCTTCTCGTAACGTCGACCTGGCTGCTTGGCGACGAAGACTGGCGCAACGATGGATTGCGTTATGCGGCCACCTTGCTCGCTCCGCTGTTTTTCTATTCTTTCTGGACGATTTACTATGGCTACCCGATACCGGCCTGCGTGGAAATGAAAGCGGGCAGCGGACGCCCCACGATCATCGGCTTGCAGTTCCTGTCGAACGAACTGTTGCCTTTCGCCCTGTGCGGGCTGCTGTTCATCCCCTGGATGTCGGCCCGCACGATCTTGCCCGTGGCGGCCTGGCTGATTCCCTCATTCATTCACTTTGCCGGCATCAGCTATGCCGGCGGCGATTACATGCCGGGCAATCGCTACTACGTGGCGCTCATGATCTCCGTGGCGGCGGCCGGAATCGTTGGGCTGGCCGGCTGGTACCCGACCTATCGCGACTGCCTCGCGACCTGGAGCGACGGCAAGCCTCCCTGGGCGGGTAAGTTGCTGATCACCCTCAGCTTCGCTGCGACAACGATCCTGCTGGTCATGCACAGCGGGCAGCCCAAGGGCATCGTCGACAAGCTCACCGAGGCGGGCAAGGACCCCAGCCAGCTCAACTTCTGGAACGATGCCGGCGTCGGCGGCATGCGGGGCAGCCGGCTCACCCGTCATCTCTCCGCCGGTCAGTTCTTCACCTGGCTGACCCGGGGAGACAAGGAAGTGAAACTGGCCACGGGGGAGGTAGCGTCTTGCTATTACGGCTTCACGGGTCGCCCCGTGGACATTCAAGGCTTCGCCAATCGCGAGGTCGCGCGCGGCCCGCGGCGCACCAATCCCGATCCCATCTGGGCCAAGCGGCTCGACCCCGGCGTCTGGGAACGCGAGCAAGCCGAGATCGTCTGGCTCGAGGCCATCGTGCCCCACCCTGGCACGATCTGGCTGACGGAATCGTTTCACCAGGCAGTGAACGCGGGCAAACCGAGAGAGCGCACCCGGCTGTTGATCACGGCCACGCAGCACGGCTGGTGGACCGAGCCCTACTTCGAATCCACGTACGTGGACGAGCAATACTTGCCCCGCGTGACCAAGGTGAACGATGCCATCCTGATCATCTGGCTGGTGCGCAGGGACAAGGCCGCCGAGTACGACCGCCGCCTGCAAGAGGCCGGCTTCCAGCAGGTTGAGCCCGCCGAGTTGACGATCCGGTTGCAGGAAAAAGCGAAACAACCGTGAAGGTTGCCGTACATTATTCAAAGACTGTGCGCGCCTGCGCCACTTGAACGAGGTTGTCGGTGGACCATTTTCCTTCCCTGCAAGACCGCATCCCCATCGGCAGCGGCGGGCTGCGCGTCAGCCCGATTTGCCTGGGCCGGGTCGGCGATCCGGACACGGTGTCGGCAGCCTTCGACGCGGGCATCAACTTCTTCTTCGTCACCTCCGATATGCACTGGCCCTTTTACGAGAATCTCCGGCGCGGGCTGGCTACTCTGCTGGAACGCCGCCCTGCTGTGCGCGACCAGATCGTGGTCGGGGCCGTCAACTATTGCACGCAGCCCGAGTTCTGCTCGCTTCCATTCCGCGAAGTGCTGGAGACGGTGCCCGCGCTGGAGCGGATCGATGTGCTCATTGCGGGTGGGGCCTACGCGGGCGAGTTCCTCGATCGTTTGCCCGTCTATCAGCAGCATCGCGACGATGCCTACGTGGGCGCGCGGGCCATCGGCGTCACCTGCCACGAGCGCTCGCTGGCCCTCCAGGCGGCCAATCACGCCCTGGCCGACATCGTCTTTCTGCGTTACAACCCCGACCACCCAGGAGCGCGGGCCGATCTATTTCCCTACCTGACCGAACCGCAGCGCGTGCCCTGCTTCAATTTCACGAACACCCATGGCTTCCTGCCGCCGCAACATTTCGATTTGCTCGGGCTGCAGGAACGCGGCTACCGGCAGCCTCGTGTCACCGATTACTATCGCTTCGCCCTGAGCTCGGGCAAACTGCAAGGGCTGCTGGTCGCGTTGTCGACGCCTGCCGAAGTGCCCGCGCTGGCTGCTGCTCTCGCGGAAGGCCCGCTCGCGCAAGCAGAACAGGAACAGTTGATCGAGATGGCCACGCTGCGCCGCCGCATGGCCCCCGTGCTGCCCGGCGGACGATGATCGAATCGCAATAGCCGCCCGCGACCGCAATCTTGGCTTGGGATTTCGTGCTTGGTCTTTTTAGGTCCGGGCCACTCTTCTATACTACACACGCATTTCCCTGGTCCTTGCGGAGGGCATGCCGTGTTTGCCGATCAGGCCCCGACCCCTTACGACCTCAACTTCCGTCTCGGCAGTATCCCCGTCCGCGTCAATCCGTGGTTCTGGGTGATCAGCGCGATCCTTGGCTTCTCGGCCGGGCGCGAACTTGGCTTCGAATTCCTGCTGGCCTGGATCGGGTGTGTCTTCGTATCGATCCTGATCCACGAGCTTGGCCACGTCGGGATGGGCATGGTCTTCGGCACGCGCGGCCACATCCTGCTCTACAGCTTTGGCGGT
>JBFWSD010001167.1:0-2972 GCA_050248575.1 Gemmataceae bacterium | reverse complement strand
CAGCCGTCCACGATGAGCAGATAGCCCGGCCCGTGACTGACGCCGGCCGTGGTGATGCGAAACAGCTCGCCGAAAGAGTTACCTGGCATAGCCGCCATTATAGCGTGACAGGGCGAATGGCGGGAGAGACGACTGTCTCGTGCCATGAGTGATTGCTATGACCGCGTCCGAAACATATTTTCGCGCACCACGACAACCAGCCTCTCCGATGAACTAACTCGTAGCCTGACGGCAAGAGGAGGGGAAAAGGCAATTCTCCGTCCGTTGGGACGGGATTCACTTTCCTCGAGCGGCGTTTATGCAAGCCGTTTGTCGAGATCTGCACATGCGGCGGTGATCTGGTTTCGTTGTGCCGAAGTTGCCTGTAGCCAGATAGCTCCGAGATCGTTCAGGGCTGTGTCTGTCCATTCGACACGAAACATCACAGCTTCTCCAGATGCGCGATTACCTCCGCTGTGGTGTATCGTTTCGTCGAATGGCGTTCCCGTTCGTCGAGCTCTTCTTCAGTCAACTCGGGCAAGACAAATTCCAACTCAGCAGGGTCGATGATCGGCGAGAACTTGCCGAGCACCTTGCCCGATTCGTCGCAAAACTCGACCGGGGCCAATGAGCTCTCGCAATCTCTCGCGCAGCGCTTCGTCAACGATGATGCGTTTCATGGATGTCTCCATGCTTGTGCACCGCCACAACCACCAATCTTGCCACAGGATGGATTCGGCCCGCAATCAGCTCAGCTGCCACATCAGCATCTTGAAGCTGTCGCCCAGCTTGCTATTCACGCCGAGGGCCGCCGAGGGCTCGTAGCCGCAGTGGACCAGGCAGTGCTCGCAGCGCGGGTCCTTGCCGTAGCCGTACTGCGACCAGTCGGTGTCGTTCATCAGCTTCTCGAAGCTGTCGTGGTGCTCGTCGGTGATGAGGTAGCAGGGGCCTTTCCAGCCCTTGACGTTGCGAGTCGGGTTGCCCCAGGCGGTGCAGGTCAATTCGCGTCTGCCCGACAGGAACTCGAGATAAACGGGCGAGGTCATCAGCTTGTACTTCTTGAGCAGTTTCTCGGCTTCCTTGAACTTGGCCCGCACGTCTGCGCGGGTCATGAAGATCTCGGCGGCCCCATCCGGGTTGGTTTCTTTCACGGCCGAGTAGCCGTAGGCGGGCGACAGCATGAAGCCGTCCACGTTCAGCTTCGAGAGGAAGGCAAACAGGCGGTCGATCTCGTCGAGATCGGTTTCCTTGTAGATGGTGGTATTGGTGCAGACGAGGAAACCGGCCTTCTTGGCCGCCTTGATGCCGGCGACGGCGGCCTTGAACACGCCCTGCCGTTCCACGCACAGGTCGTGCGTTTCTTCCAGCCCGTCGAGGTGGACGTTGAAGAACATGCGGTTCGAGGGCTTGAACTGGTGCAGCCGCTTCTCGATGAACATACCGTTGGTGCACAGGTAGATGTGCTTGCGGCGTTGCAGGATGGCTTTGACGAGCTTGTCGAGGTCGGGATAGATGAAGGGCTCGCCGCCACAGATGGAGACGATGGGGGCCCCGCATTCATCGACCGATTCCAGACACTCCGCCACGGAGAGCTTGTCCTTGATGGTGGAGGAGTATTCGCGGATGCGGCCGCAGCCCGTGCAAGTGAGGTTGCAGGCGTGCAGGGGCTCGAGCATGAGCACGAGCGGAAAGCGCGGCGTGCGCTGGATCTTGTGCTTGGCGATATGGCCCGCCATGCTCATCGTCAGGCTGAGAGGGAAACGCATGGTATCTCCAGTAAAACGGGCGAAAATCTTGTCGTGTTGGGTCAACTCTTGTGCACAGGTGCTTGCGCTGCACGCTGGTATCGCGCCAGGGCCATCAACGGGAAATACAGCGAATACAGATGGTACTTCAAGTAGAACACTTTGGGGAAGCCCGTGCCGGTGAAGGGGGCCTCGTGCCAGTTGCCGTCGGGCTGCTGCGTGCGAACGAGATAATCGATGCCGCGCTGGACGGCGTTCGATTGCGTTTCGCCCGCGGCGATCAGGCCAAGCACGGCCCAGGCGGTTTGTGACGCGGTCGGCTCGCCTTGTCCCTTGAGCGCGGGATCGTCGTAGCTGCGGCAGGTCTCACCCCAGCTACCTTCGGCTTGCTGCACTTGTTCGAGCCAGGCGACGGCGCGGCGCACCATTGGTTCCTTCATGTCGAAGCCAACCGATTGCAAGCCTTGCAACACTTGCCAGGTGCCATAGAGATAGTTGACGCCCCAGCGGCCCCACCAGGCGCCGCACGGGTCTTGTTCCTTGCGGACGAAATCGATGGCCCGGTCGATGCGGTGGTCGCCCACCTTGAAGCCGTGATAGCCCAGTGATTCGAAGACCCGGGCCGTGATGTCCGGGCAGCTCGGGTCGAGCATCGCGTTGTGATCCGCGAAGGGGACCTGTTCCAGCACCTGGCGATTGATGTTGCGGTCGAAGGCGGCCCAGCCCGCGTCGTCGTTTTGCATGCCGAGGAGCCAGTGCAGCCCGCGTTCGACGGCCGGGCCGATGTCTTCCGTCACTCTGCATTCTGCATTCTGCATTCTGCATTTCTGCAACGCCATCAGCACCATTGCCGTGTCGTCGGTATCGGGATAGAAGGCATTGTTGTACTCGAAGAACCAGCCGCCGGGCTGCAGGTGCGGCACCGTGACGGCCCAGTCGCCGCGGCGACGCACTTCTTTCGTGAGTACCCAGGCCACGCCGCGTTCCAGGCTGGACCGCAATGCTTCGCGCTCCTGGAGAGACGTCGCCTCGGGCAATGCATCAGCCACCGCGTTGAGCGCGATCCCCGTGTCCCACACCGGCGACACGCAAGGCTGCAAGCGGATCTTGCCCTCTTCCTCGAGGATCAGATCGTCGAGCTGTTTGAGAGCGTAGATCATCTCGGGCGCGTCGTCCGCATAGCCCAGACAACGCAGAGCCACCACCGTGTAGATCATGGGCGGGAAGATGGAGCCCACGCCGTCCGAA
>JBFWSD010001166.1:0-2977 GCA_050248575.1 Gemmataceae bacterium | reverse complement strand
CTTCCGATCTGCCGAGGTGGGCAAGAAGGCCGTCTTCTTCCACCATGGCGGCGCCAGCGAGACCTGCATCGATAACTACTGGTACCAGGCCTACGCGGGCGGCGAATGGTGGAACATGAGTCACGCCGAGCCCTATCTCCTGCGCAGCTTTGCGGGCAAGCCCGAGAAATTGGCCGCCTTCCTCGACAAGATCCTGGCCGGGCAGGAAGTCGTCGTCCCCTGCATGGTCGACGGCGACAAGAACGCCCTGCAACTACGTAAGGCCAAGATGCAACGCTTGAAGGTCAGCCTCAAGATCCAGGACTACAACCCCAAGCGTGACTTCGTGAGCTGGGGCGGCGGCGAGGACTTCGAACGGCTGGCCGGCATGCCCGGCTTCACGCACTACTCGCCCCTCACGCGTGTGGATCCCGATGCGCAGGCGATTTCTTCGCTCGACTTCGACGGCGACGGCAAGGCCGACCTGTGCCTGGTGGGAGGCGGCAAGGTTGCCCTCGTCCAGAACGGCGGCGAATCGATGAATGAAGTCTCGCTGCCCGGTGCAGTGGGCGGCCGCGCCGCGGTCTGGGCCGATTACAACAACGACGGCAAACCGGATCTCTTCCTGGCCACGCTGACCGGGCCAAAGCTCTACACCAATACCGGCACTGGCTTCGAAGACGACAGCCATCTGTTGCCCCAGGAGCCCTACTACAACCTCACGGCTGCGGCCTGGATGGATCAGGACGGCGACGGCAAACCCGACCTGCTTCTGGGCAACGGCTTCCACGGGCTGCGTCTCTATCGCAATGCCGGCGCGCCGCAAGGCGGAGTGGCCTCCACCAAACCAGTGCTCGGCAAATGGTACTTCGCCGGCCCGTTCGATAATCCCGGGCAGAACGGCTTCAACGTCGTCTATCCGCCCGAGAAGGGTGTCAACCTCCAAGAGGAGTACACGGGCAAGGGCAACGCCAAGTTCAAATGGCGTGAGGGCAACTTCAAGGACGGCCAGATCAACAACCTCGCCCTCTTCGGCGGCGCGGGCAACAACGACGCCGTCGTCTATCTTTATCGCGAGATCGAAGTGGGCGTGCCCGCGGTGCTGCCCGTGTCGCTTGGCTCCGACGACACGCTCACGGTGTGGCTCAATGGCGAACGCGTCCATGCCGAGAACGTCTATCGCGGCGCGGCCCCCGATCAGGCCAAGCTCGACCTCAAGCTCAAGCCGGGCAAGAACCAGCTGCTCATGAAGATCTGCCAGGGCACAGGGGATTGGGGCTTCTACTTTGCGGCCACTGCCCCGACGGTCAAGCCGATCACCTGGCACTTCGAGGACATCTCCACCAAGGTGGGCCTGGGCCCGACCGGGCTGGGCAGCACCGCGAAGGGTGACACCCTCACGGTGGCCGACATTAACCACGACGGCCGGCCCGACTTCCTCTATGGCGCGGGCACCGGCCTGGTCGCCTTCAACACGCCGCAGGGCTTCGTCGAGGCCAAGAACACGGGCATCGCCTACAAGACGGGCAAGGTTGGCCCCACGTTTGTCGACTTCGACGGCGACGGCAAGCTCGACTTGCTCGTGCCGCAGCACGGCGCCTGCAAGCTCTTCAAGGGGAACGGTGCAGGGGCCTTCACGGATGTCACGGCGCAGGCGGGCGATCTGGCCCAGCCCATTCCCTATGCGAGCTGTGCGGGCTGGGGCGACTTCGACAACGACGGCAAGCTCGACCTCGTCATCGGCACCATCCGCGGCCAGAACCGCTTCTTCCGCAACCTGGGCAACGGCAAGTTTGCCGACCAGACCGAGCAGATCGGCCTGCACCAGCGCTACTTCAACACCCAGGCTCTGTGCCTGGTCGATCTGAACAATGACGGCGTGCTCGACATGGTCTTCAACAACGAGGCCCAGGACTCCGCGATCCTGCTGGGCAACAAGGAACGGGTCGCCGATTCCAAGCATACGCCCCTTGTGGTTCAAGTGAATGGCACGGGCGGCGTGATCGGCAGCCAGGTCCGCCTGCTCGACAAGGCCGGGCAGCCGCAAAGCATCCAGTATCTTTCCGGCGGCGAGGGCCGCGGCGGCCAGAGCCCGCTCCTGGCCCGCTTCACCGTGCCGCCCGGCGACTATCGCGTAGAGGTCCGCTACAGCTCCGGCGTCGTCCGTGCCAAGGAGTTCAAGATCGCCGACAGCCCGATGCGCGGCGTCATCGACGACCAAACCCCCAAGGTAAACTGATCAGGGGCCAATGCAGAAGTCAGAATGCAGAGGAAGGACGCAGACGATGTGCGAAAGTCGCTGGCTGGATCCGGTCCAGCAGAACGAACCACTGAGGCACGGACACAGAGTCAAGATGCATAGAGATCGACTCACAGCTTTCTGTGTTTCTTCCCTCTGTGACCTCGGTGCCACTGTGGTTCGTTTTTCCCACGTCGTGGCGGCCCTGGCACTGATGGCACCGTGCATGGATGTTGAGGCAGCCGACAAGGACTGGTCCACTTACCGGGGCAACGCGCAACGGACCGCCAACAACGACGGCAAGCCCGGGCCGGACAAGCCCAAGGTGCTCTGGGTGTTGCGTTCGCAAGAACACTTCATCGCCGCGCCCGTGCCCGCGGGGGAACGCGTCTTCGTTTCCAGCCTGGGCGGCTTCAACGTCTCGCGCTTCTATTGCCTCAATTCCGATCCGGCGGCCAAGGAACGCGAGCAGTGGCTGCGCTCAACGCCGTACCTGAAACTGCCCACCGTCAGTTCGCCCGCGGTCGTTGACGACCTGCTGATTTTCGGCGACGGCATGCACCAGACTTCCGGGGCATTCTTGCATTGCTTCGATCTGAAGACCGGGCTGCCCCTCTGGCAGCTGCCCGTGCCGGGAGAACTGGTCCATCTGGAAGGCACTCCGACCGTGGTCGGCAATCGCCTCTACATGGGGGGCGGGGCCGCCGGCGTTCTCTGCGTCCAGATCGACAAGCTCAGCCTCGACGGCAAGAGATCGGA
>JBFWSD010001165.1:0-2978 GCA_050248575.1 Gemmataceae bacterium | reverse complement strand
GGCCGACCGTGCCATCGACTTCGCCAGCACCCCCAAGGACGGCGCGCAAGGACTGTTCTGGGAAGGGGACACGCTCTACGTCTGCGGCGACGGCGGGCTGCGCCGCTTCCGCGACAAGGACAACGACGGCAAGGCCGATGGCCCCAGCGAGCTGATTCGCACGCTTCGCACCGGCTCCGAACACGGCGCCCACGCCATTCGCCGCGGCCCGGATGGCTGGCTCTATGTCCTGTGCGGCAACAACACCAGGATCGACAAGACTTACGCACAGACGCCGACCTCGCCCGTCAAGGACCCGGTGGCGGGCTGCCTGCTCCGCTTCTCGCCCGACCTCAAACAGTCCGAGATCGTCTGCGACGGCTTCCGCAACCCCTACGACTTCGATTTCAACCCGGACGGCGAGCCCTTCGTCTACGACAGCGACAACGAGCGCTGCGTGTCGCTCCCCTGGTACGAGCCAACGCGCTTCTATCACGCCATCGAAGGGGGCCATCATGGCTGGCAATCGCCGCAAAACGGCAACTTCTGGCGGATGCCGCCCCACTTCGTGGATGTGGTTGCCCCGCTTGCCCACCTTGGGCGCGGCAGTCCCACGGGTGTGGTCTGCTACCGCCACGCCCAGTTCCCCGCGAAATATCGCGGCGGCTTCTTCCTGGCCGACTGGACCTTCGGCCGACTCTACTTCATCAGCCTCGAACGCCAGGGCTCGAGCTACGCGGCGAAGCAAGAAGTCTTTCTGCAATCGGTGGGCGACAACGGCTTTGCCCCCACCGACCTGGTAATTCATCCCGAGACAGGCGACCTGTACGTGAGCATCGGCGGCCGCGGCACGCGCGGCGCGGTCTATCGCATCCGGCACACGCAGGGATTGAAGACGCTCGACAAGGACGCGGTGAAGAAGTTGCAGCCGGAAGCCCGAGCGCTCGAGTGGCACGATGGCCTTGGCGACAAGTTGATCGAAGTGGCAATGCAAGCCGATCCCTTTCAGCAAAGGCGGGCACTGGCTTCCTTGTGTCGCCATCGAATCATGGTCGGCGACGAGCGCTGCGCTGGTGCGGTGAAGGCTTGCTGGGAGATAGACGATCGCTATGTGCGCCAGGCAGCCGCCACGCTCATCAGTCAGCTTGGCACGGAGCAGCGCCTCGAGTTGATGAAGGCGGTAGTGTCGCGCGGAAACGACAAGGCTCGATTGACGGTTGCCCTCAGCTTCGCGCCGTTCCCGGATACTCAGCGTATCAATGCGGCGGGGCTCGTACGTCGATTGTTGGAAGATCCCAAGAAACCGCCAGCTGTGCGGGTTTCTGCTGTGCGTCTGGCCCTCTTGCCTCGCTTGATCGATCCCAAACTGAAAGGAACTGTCTGGGAGGGCTATAGCGCGTCTGCCTTGAAAGAAGCTACCTACACTCGCTGGCTAGAAGCCGTGCAGCCGAGACTGCGTGCGGCGCTTCCTTCTGGCGATCCGACTCTCGACTACGAGCTGGCCCGGACCATGGCGATCATCGAGGATGACGATCCCGCCGCGCTCGAAAAAGTCGCCGCCAAGTGGACGGCCGAGTCGGATCCCATCGACGATCTGCACTACCTGATCTGTTTCGCTCGATTGAAAGCAGCACGCCAGCCCGGCCAAACGAAGAAGGTGGCGGCGGCCCTGCTGGCACTCGACCAGAAGATCGAGGCACGCAAGCTGTCGCGCGACACCTTCTGGCCCTTGCGCGTGGGCGAGCTGTATGCCGAGCTGACGAAGAAAGATCCGCAGCTGAATGCCGCGCTGCTCAACGATCCGAGCTTTGGCAGGCCGGATCACGCCCTCTTCGCCCGGGCCGCCGGCTTCGATCAGGCGCAGGCCGCCGAACGCTTCCTCGCACGCGCGAAGAAAGATCCCGGCTTCGCCTGGTCGGCCAACCTGGTCGCCATCGTCGGCACGCTGCCCGAGGAGAAGTGTCTGCCCGTGCTGCGCGAGCTGTGGGGGCAGGTCGGGCTGGATGAAGCGATCTTGCCCGTACTGGCCCGCTTCCCGAAGGAAGAAGACCGGGGCAAGTTCCTGGCCGGGCTGAGCTTCCCGCAGCTCGACGTGGTCGAGCGCAGCCTGCACGGGCTCGACAAGCTGCCCGTGAACAAGCAGCCCGAAGACTTGTTGCAAGTGATTCGCAGCTTGCGGCGCCTGCCCGAGGGCAAGGAAGGCGACCGCCTGCGGCAGCGCATCGGCGCCTACCTCGAAGCGTGCACCGGGCAGAAACTCGGCGGCGACAAGAAAGCCTGGGCCGAGTGGTTCACGAAGACGCATCCCGACCTCGCCCCGAAGCTGGTCGGCGACGGCGTGAATATCGCCGCGTGGCAGAAACGCCTCGACGTCATCAAGTGGGACGGCGGCGATGCCAGGCGCGGGTTGGCCACCTTCACCACGACGGGCTGTGCCGCCTGCCATTCGGGCGCGCAAGCCCTTGGCCCCGACTTGCTGGGCGTGACGGGCCGCTTCTCCCGGCAAGACCTGTTCATCGCCATCTTGCAGCCCAGCCGCGACATCTCGCCGCGTTACCGCGCCACCTTCGTGGAAACGGTGAACGGCAAGACCTATCAGGGCATGGTCATCTACGAGGCGACCGACAGCCTCATCCTGCAAACCGGGCAGGCCACCACGGTCCGCCTGGCGGGCAGCGACATCGAATCGCGCCGCTTCGCCGACCTGTCGCTCATGCCGGTCGGCCTGCTCGACAAGCTGAGCGACGCCGAGATTGCCGACCTCTACGCTTACCTGCGCAGCCTACACGGACCGCCCAAGTAGCATCAAAGAGCAACCGGGTAACGGAGAACCGAGAACCGAAAATGAAGAATGAAATTCAGCGTCTCCTTCATTCTCGGTTCTCGGTTTTCGGTTCTCCGTTCTCCGTTACCTGGTCTTTTGCCCTCAAGTGAGGACGGCACGCACATTCTCCTCATTCTCGGTTCTCGGTTTCAGTTCTCCGTTACCCGGTTGGTCT